>JAUVEU010000002.1 GCA_030594645.1 Candidatus Aegiribacteria sp. | reverse complement strand
GCGTCGCTGATGACGATGAGAGATTACGAGAATGTACTTGCTTTTGTTGACGAATTCTATCGTATTGCGAATGAACAAAACGTAAAGGTATATCCGTATCTCGACCTCGAACCAATGTTACATCCGGAAATTGAGAAGATTTTGAGCCTGGCGCGAACAATTAACGGCTTTTCCATGCCGGCCTGCATACCAACAACGGGAATACCGATCTCAGCAAGGAACGATTGGGAGCAAGTCCTCGCGGCGTATCATGAGGCGGGAGTGAGACAGTTGGAGTTTACGCTTCACGGCCCGGAGGCGGTTCACGATAAGGCCGTATCGCGGAATGGTGCATTTCGATGCCTCAATGAAGCGGTGAAGCGAGCGAAACGTAGCAGTTTTGAAATCGGATTGAATCTGATGGTCTCGAAACCCATGCTGCAACAATTCCAGGAGACGATGTATGTGGTTGAGAGGAATGAATATAATCACAAACGGGCCGTGATCCCTGCGTATGCACCTAATGAGAAACTTCGCAGATTTGAACAGTATCGTCCTGAACTGGCGGATGTGATTCCGTACAAGGAGTTCTTTCAAGAGTTCTGCGATAATAAAACCCATGATGGGGAATATTGGAACAATGTAAAGGGGTCAACTGAGGAAAAAGCCTACCAGGAATTGCTTGCAAATGAAAGTAAATATGAGTCGTATCACCTGATTATCGATAACCTTCCGACATGGTATTTCCTGGCCGTTGGTCCGGGTCTCGACATATGGTACGGAAACGGCTTTCATAGAACGCATAGACTTGGCCAAATTGAAAAATCAACCCCAGCGGAAGTACTGGAAAAAGTGTTAGGTAAATATCCGAACTATTCGTTCGGAGGGTATTTCCCCATAGACCGCGTTCCATCACCGATAGAGGTAGGGAAAAAAGTGGCAGATCCCACCGGTAAACAAATATATCATGAGATTAATGAGATCCATGTGAAGTGGTTGGATAAATACTTAATGGAGTCATCTGAGTAAGCGCTGCAGAATGCAGAAATACTTTTGTGAAAAAAAGAGAAAACTGCATTTATCAATCGCATGCAGTCTACTCCCTTTGCGTGCGACTGATGCGGTGCGCTGTCATGAAACGCTTATCCGAACGTTCCTCTAAGCCGCTAAGAAATATATGAAGCTAGCCGAATAGCGGCATTGCCGCTTTATGAAACAGATCTCTGCAGGTACTTTCTACTTGATCTTTCAGTTCCGGACAGCAGTTCACAGTCAGATAGTTTCTGTTCGGTTTTGCTTTTGCAAGGTATTCAGAGAAAGCTGGATCGATATCCTCAAGATCCTTGATTTCTTCATTATGATTAACATATTTGATTCCCAGTTTCTCGAATCTCTCCTCGGATACCTTTACCGCATCAAGAGGGAGATCGACCAGAATATACCTGGGATCGACTCCAGCAGTTTCAGCGATCATTCTTACAAGAGTACCCGCAATCACAGACGGGCTTTCCTCTGAGGCCCTGATTGTGTTCAAGAAAGAGATATCACTTTCATCAATGGCTGTCGAATCTATGCGGAATACCTGAGAAAAGAGCTTCTGTCTGTACTTCACTCTCCATGCCATTTCCCGTACCCACGGATCAGTTGATTCGCAGGCAAGGAAGCTTAGAATCTCATCATCGGTAAGAACATGGAAATTCTGTATTTCACCGAGTTCGATAATACTTCGCCTTGCTGCTGCGAGCAGCATCATGTCTACAATCCTGGTTTTCTTATGAAGGTATACGCTGGAGTACATCTGCATTCTGGCAAACAGGAAATCACGAATTGCTTCATGACCCTTGATAAGAAAAACTATTTCATCATTTACTACAGTCATGGTTGAGATGATCCTCTCCATCTCTATATGACCGAATGCTACTCCGGTGAAGTAGAAGTCCCTCTGCAGATAATCAAGCATATCTGCATCGACTTCACCGAAAATCATCTGCTGAAGATAGCGGGGCCCCTTATATCTGCTGCAGATGAGATCGGCAACATCTTGTGGATTGATATCATATGATTTCAGAATGTCAGGTATCCTGCCGGAACCTTTGATATTGAAAGCTTGTTTTCCTTCCACAAGATCGGCAACCAGGTTCATGTGATCCACACCGTGTATTTCGATATAGAGCGGCTCAAGAGTATGTGACCATGGTGTGTGTCCGATATCATGGAGTAAACCGGCAGCCTGCAGAATCATTCGCATTTTAAGCTGTTCATCCGTCGGGATATTGCCTATCTGTTCGAGAATGTGTTCTCCGATCTTATCCGCAAGGTATGACACGCCAAGGGCATGCGACAGTCGCATACAATGAGCTCCAGGATAGCTCTGGTAGGTTGTACCCAGTTGATGTACAAGGCTGAGTCTCTGAACCTCGACTGTCTTGATAAGATCTTCCTGCAGACTGGAGAGTCTTATGTTTCCGTGTACAGGATCACGGATGTACATGACCTTTTTTCTGATCATATCTTCAGGCATACGTATTTCTCCATTCTCTGTCTCTCTCTGTAAAGCATTTCCGGAGTTTTGCAGTTGCATTGTGTTTCATAGCTGATAATATTCTTGATTCTGGAGGAAATTGCACATGCACAATTATGTTGATCTTCATTTACACAGTACAGCTTCTGATGGAACCCGATCACCTTTCGAGCTGATTGAGCTTGCTGCAGAGAGGGATTTATCCATGATCGCAATAACCGATCATGATACATTTGATGGTATTCCAAGCGGAATGGAAGCTGCTGATTCGATGGGAATAACCATGATTCCAGGCGTGGAACTGAGTGTTAATCTTGAAGAGAAAGGTTTAACCGCTCATCTACTTGGGTATTTCCCAGGGGCTGACCCTGAAAAACTGATATCCGGGTCAACTCCTCTTGGTAAAGCCATAACCTTTATTCAGGGAGGCAGAGAAAGAAGAAATCCCAGGATACTGGAAAAACTCAGTAAATTAGGTATGCATGTCGACATTGATTCATTGAAACTCATTGCAGGCGGAGATGTTATCGGTCGGCCACACATTGCGGAAGCTCTTATAGCAGGTGGATATGTGAGTAATTTCAGAGAGGCCTTTGACAGATTCCTGGCAAAGGGGAAACCCGCATACGTTGACAGAGACAGGCTTCCAGTTCATGAAGCAGTTCGTCTTATAGCCGATGCTGACGGATTGCCCGTAATGGCTCATCCGGGATATATTCAAATGGAACCGAACGAGCTGAAACTATTTTTTGGCCGAATGAAAAACTACGGACTGGCAGGTATTGAAGCTTATTATCCCAGTCATTCCGCATCGTTTACCGGTTTGCTTGAGGAGTTTGCAAGTAGATATGAACTTGTTCTCACTGGTGGAACTGACTATCATGGTCGTAAGCAGGATGCTGTTCCACTGGGTGGAAAACAGAATGGATTTCATATAACAATTGAAATGATTAAAGATTTCCTGGATCTGTGCGTTGGCGAAAAACAGGAGGTAGCACGTGGCTAAATTGAGTGAACTGCTGGAAAAGATAGACAGTGAAGTGAAAAGCGGCAACAGGAAGAAGGCTTTGTTGATGCTGGATAAGCTCCTGGAGAAAATACCTGATAACAAGTCACTACTTGCCCGCAAGGCGAAGTACGGAAAAGAATACGAATTCGAAAAAAGAATAACAGCTCTTCAGGAGAAGTTCGGTTCAGCATAAAGTAATGCGAATAGCTGCAGCGGCTTCTTTGTTTCTTATTGTGCTTATTTTCCCATCCTGCGGACTTCGTACAGTTACAAGAGATAGTCTTCGAAGTCAAAGCGAAATCTATGCCAGTAGAATTTCATTCGGGTGGGGGAATCTGGGTTGCTTTCAGCTTCGTGGAAACGTTAGACTTCAGGGAAGCAATCTTGTAGCCAGGGGACCTTTCGTACTCTGGGGAAGTACTCTGGACAATCTGCTCAGGGGTGATTTCTACGGACCTGACGGTAAACCCGTTCTTTCAATGAATGGTGATTCAACAGGGATTCTGATCTATACACCCCAGGATGGCTATGCAGTATTTATGCCAGGCGGACTTCAAACTGGATCGGGGACTATTAGTACAAGGGATCTGATATATCTGATCAGAACAGGTTTCCCCTTACTTCTGGAATCATGGATGATTGCTGATGGTGCCCTGATTGGGAACGACACCATCGAATGGTCTTTCACTGTTCCCGATTCGGCGGGATACATGTATCTGTCAATGAATAGTGGAGATCTGTTTCCTTCAATCTGTATCTGGGATTCAGGCAAATTCGAGATAACCGCTTCTTCCCCTCATGACGAGTACAGGGCGTGGCCCTGGAAATGGATTCTGTCTATTAACTCTAATTCTGTAAGCATTGAGTTAACGGATATAAATTCGTCTGCGGTACCCTGGGAGGGTATTTGGGAGATGATCGTTCCAATTCCTGTTGACACTCTTGATGCAAGTACTTCATGGCAGCCCGCCTGGAACATTCCGCAAAGATAACGTTAAAGGTAGCGTTAACTGAAATCATGCACATGCAGATTTAATCTCTGAATATCACTTTTATCCGTTTCAGCAAGGAGTTGACGCAGAGCTGAATGTTTACTATTCAACATGTTACTTGTTAGTTTACTGGAGGTGAAATGAGTACATCTGGTTTCTTAAGCGGATTTTTCGGAAGAAAGCCGGGAACACTTCTTTCAACTGCCATGGCAATTGATCTCGGAACGGCCAATACCCTTATTTACCTTCAGGGGAAAGGTATCGTTCTTGATCAGCCCAGTGTTGTAGCAGTTGACAGAGAAACAGGCGAAGTCGTTGCTGTAGGTGATGATGCGAAAGCAATGCTTGGTCGTACAGGGTCTACACTTGATGCTGTAAAACCACTCAAGGATGGTGTAATAACAAACGCTACTGCGACAATGGCTATGCTCAGAGAGTTCTTCGGTATGGCTCAAACGAGAAGATTTTCAATGCGTCCGAGAGTGCTTGTCTGTGTTCCAAGCGGCATAACTGAAGTAGAAATCTCCGCTGTGAGAACAGCGCTTGAAAGAGCCGGTGCAAGGGAAGTGCTCCTTGTTTCAGAACCTTTAGCGTCCGCCATAGGTGTAGGAATATCCGTTGAGGGAGCTGCTGGCAACATGGTTGTTGACATAGGCGGCGGCACTACAGAGGTCGCAGTAATAAGTCTTTCCACTATTGCCGCGAATAATTCCATCAGAATTGGCGGAGATGAAATTGATGAGGCTATTGCAGGATATCTCAAGAAACGATACAGTCTGCTTATAGGGGAGAGAACCGCTGAGGTAGTAAAACTCAGAATGGGTACTGTTCTAAAAAGTGATGACCGGGAATATGAGGTAAGCGGTCTTGATTTTGTAAACGGTATTCCGGAAACCTATTCCATCAGTTCCGAAGACATCAGAAATGCGCTGAAGGAAGTTATTGGTACCATTGTTGAAGCTGTGCGACATGGTCTCGAGAAGACTCCACCTGAACTTGCCAGTGATATCGTTGACCGTGGTATTGTCATGACAGGCGGCGGTGCGCTGCTTCGTGGACTTGACAGGCTTCTTATGAGCGAGACCGGTCTGCCGATACGGGTTGCTGATAATCCTTTGTCATGTACTGTTCTCGGAGCGGGATTGATTCTGGAAGATATCTATCGGTATCGAAACCTTCTTCTTCAGTAGTATTTCAATATGAGCCTTGCTAAAAAAACCCGTCGCACAATGAGTAATAAAGGGAGAAGATTACTTCTGTACGTTGTGTTTTCAATAGTACTGCTGTTGATCGGGCCTGTTCTTCTTGGTGGACTGGGGAGCTGGATGGGCGCCAGGTTTTCAACAATGTTCTTTAATCGTTCTGATTCTCCTGTAATAGATGAACTCAGAAACGATATCATGCAATTATTGCTTGAAAATGCTATTCTCAGAGAAGAAGCGATCAAGGTAGATCAATACCGCATTCTACTTGGTATTACCAGGACAGGTAACAGACATGCTCTTCCCGCAAGAGTGCTTTACAGGTCAGAGGGTCTTGTAACCGGAACCATGGTTGTTGATCGCGGGACTCGTGATGGTGTGGTATTGAATTCCGTATGCATCTCTTCCTCAGGCCTGGTTGGAATTGTGAGTTCCGTACAGGAGACAACCAGTGAGATTCTGCCTATTACTAACCCATCAGTTAACATCAGTTGCGTAACATGGCCATCCGGAGCCTATGGAATTCTGCAGTCATCTTCCACCGGGGATCTCGAACTCGTGCATGTTGATCTTACGAGCGGCGTAGAAATAGGAGACAGAGTGCTTACATCAAGGTTTGGCGGAGTGTATCCTGATGGACTTTTTGCAGGCATAGTAACGAGGGTTTCTTCAGGGGAATCAGGGCTCGCGCTGAAGCTTGATGTTGAGTCAGCAGTTGATTTCAGAAATACCGGTGAGGTTCTAATACTTCTGCCCGATGAAACTTCTTCCGGCAATACACAGTAATAACGTATATTGCTATAAATGGTGAAAGGTAGAATATGCAGATCAGGCTACTTCTGCTTTCAGTTACTGTTATTATTCAATTCCTGCTGGAACTGACAGTCGGACGGGTTTTTCTGACTCCATCTCTTCTCCCTCTGGTTCTTGTTTACTTTGCTGAGAATCATGGGAGTAGATGGGCCGTAGATGGAGCCTTCTGGTCCGGCCTTTGTCTTGATCTTCTGCTTCATCAACCTCCCGGTTCTTCTTCTCTCGCGCTGTTAGCAGGACTGTATGCTGCAGGAATTCTTGGTGAGATTTCCGCCGGTGAAGGAAGGGGTTCCTTTCTGCTCATGGCAGCTGTGGCTGTGGTGGTGTCTGATTCTGTCTTCATTATCGTTGCGTCACGCCCCTTTGGATCAGGTTTCAGTTCACTGCTGCTTCTATCCCTGCCCAGAGTTCTGATTACAACAGTATTAGGAGCCTTGATTATTTCAGCAAGCACCTGGTTTACACATATCAGAGCACATAGAGTATCAGGATAACTGAATGTATGGAAACAGCAAAAACTGGCCATTCTTCTTCTCTCTGTCCGTAGTATCAATCCTCTTTATTCTGCTTGGAGCAAAGCTGATTTATCTTCAGATAATAAAGGGCGAGTATTACAGAGGGCTGTCAAGCCAGAACCATATTAGAGTTATCGTAACACCGGCTCCGCGTGGAGTAATCAGCGACAGGAATGGTATTATCCTTGCTGACAGTAAACCTGCCTTTATCGTTTCCGCAGTACCTTCGGAATTCAATAGGGCCAATGCAGCACTTGTCGAACAACAGCTTGAAATGACCGAGGGCGAACTGAATGAGATCCTTGATGAAGCTTCAAATGTACCTCACAGACCGGTAGTACTCAGGGAGGGACTGGGTGTGGAGAAGGTCAGTTCAATAGCGGAGAATCTGTACAGAATACCAGGTGTGGTAATTGATGTTGCTCCTCTTAGACGTTACCACAGACCGGAGGATTTCTGTCACATTCTGGGGTATGTTGGATTAGCTGATGATCAGAATTCATTCAGAGGGGAGATTACCGGCAGGACGGGTCTTGAACTCAGACTCAATGAAACACTTCGCGGAATTCCAGGTCTTCAGCGGGAAGTAGTTGATGCACTCGGCAGGATTGTAGAAGAATTTAGAGGCGCTTCTTCAGAAGATCCTGTACCTGGCGGGAACGTAACCCTTACGATAGACGCGGGTTTGCAGCGTATTGCGATAACAGAACTGGAACAGACTGGAATACCCGGAGCAGTAGTGGTCATTGACTATGAAAACGGGGACATTCTCTGTGCCGCTTCGATTCCAACGTTTGATCCGAATATGTTTGCGCGTGGTATCACTCAGGATGAATGGACTGCCATTCTCGATAACCAGTACAATCCCCTTTTTGAAAGAGCATGGGCGGCGGCTTATCCACCTGCCTCCACTTTTAAGGTTATTACAGCCTGCTGGCTGCTTTCAGAGGGTTTGATTTCCCCTGACTACATGCCTAATCCCTGCTACGGATCACTGACACTGGGAGATACCGAATTTGGATGCTGGGCAGCTCATGGCAGATTAAATGTAGTACAGGCACTTGAACAGTCATGTGACGTATTTTTCTACAGGACAGTGCAGCTGGGTACGATTAATGAACTTGCTGAATATACAGCATGCTTCGGGATGGGATCCAGGCTCACAGATGTTCTTATAGGAGAAAAAAGCGGTTTGATTCCTGATTCCGATTATTTGAATCGCGCATATGGCAATGATGGGTGGGGTCTGGGTAACCTGCTTAATATCTCAATCGGTCAGGGAGAGCTTCTTGCAACACCTCTTCAGCTTGCAGTGACTGCCGGAATTATCGCCTCAAGAGGTGAAATGCCGTTTCCAGGAATTCTTCTCCAAAGAAAAATCATGAATCCGGTTCTTTCCCATGGCGCTGTCACAGATTCCGCATTTGATACTGTGACCGAGGGGATGCTCAGGGTGGTTACTTCCAGAAGAGGAACTCTTTATAACACCTTTTCTGATTCATCTCTGGATTTCTGGGGGAAAACCGGTACAGCTGAATGCCCGGGAGAAGATCATGCTCTGGTAATCGGTTTCGTGCGGGATCCAATGCCTCTTGCTATATGTGTTGTTATTGAACATGGAGGACATGGCGGCGCTGTTGCCGGACCAGTAGCAGAAAGAATCCTTTCGAGTTACTTTGCAGAAGAGGGGAGTGATTGAACTGATAGGAAGAGACCGCCCCGATCTGTTTCTGATTATTTCAATCGTAATACTGCTTGCAATTGGCCTCAGTACGGTATATTCCGCATCCATGGCGGTTTCTGAAAGCGGACTGTTCAGAAAACAGGTACTCTGGGTGGTTATAGGAATAGTCTTTTTCCTTGTCGGGACATGGATTTCCTTTCGAAGACTTGAAGAGATTTCTCCGGTTCTTTATCTGCTGACCTGTCTGCTTCTCCTGGCTACCATATTTCTGGGAAGCGGACCTGCAGATCGCTGGATCATCATAGGTCCCCTGCATATACAGCCATCCGAGATAGCAAAGGCAGGATTGATTCTGATGAGTTCATGGTGGCTCTCATCACTCAGAGTCCGACCCAGAAAATATGGTGAACTCCTGGTGTTTTTAACCATTCTTCCAGCCATAATTCTGACGCTTCTCCAGCCTGATCTCGGGACTTCAGTCGCAATGATAATGATAGTGCTTGCGATATTCATCTGGGCCGGATACGGTCCTGGATGGATATATCTTATCGTAAGCCCGTTTCTGGCCGCTGTCTCCTCAATACACATCATTTTCTGGATCCTGTTCATGTGTATTCTTGGATTAATACTATACAGGCGGAGATATCCGTTCTCAACCTGGCTGATTTTCATGGGGGGGAATTCCATTGTTGCAGCTCTGACACCCTTCGCATGGAATCTACTCGAGACGTATCAGCGATCAAGACTGATCACTTTTCTTGATCCTTCAAGCGATCCGCACGGAGCCGGATGGAATATCATTCAGTCAGAAGTAGCGGTTGGATCAGGAGGTTTATTTGGCCAGGGTTTTCTTCAGGGCGCACAGAAAGAACTGGCTTACCTGCCGGCCAGGCATACTGATTTCGTGTTTTCGGTATGGGCGGAAGAGACAGGTTTCCTTGGTGGATTGATTCTGCTTGCAACATTCTTTCTCCTTATCTGGAGAATAACCCTTGCAGCAAGGAAATCTGTCAATGCTTTCAACTCGCTTGTAACTGCTGGAATAGCAGCATATTTCACCATTCATGTCTTTGTTAATGTTGGAATGACAGTGGGAATCATGCCTGTAACCGGACTCCCTCTTCCTCTGATAAGCTACGGAGGAAGTCAGATGATCGTAGTTTTCTTCCTGCTGGGGCTTGCTGTTAATGCAGGAATGTACTGGAGAGAAGTGTGAAGTGACAGGAATCAACTCACACCATAGATTAGGCTCCTAGGGAGGTTCTGACAATGCACCCGGTTCTGTTTAAAATCGGTTCGCTGCCTATCAACTCCTATGGATTGATGCTGGCTGTTTCCTTCATGCTGGGGCTCTGGCTTGCCGCCAGAAGAGGAGAAGCTGCGGGAATATCCAGAGGGGATATCTACGACCTTGGTGTGCGCCTGATGATTGCTGCTATAGTAGGATCACGGGTTTTCTATGTAGTAACGCATATGTCCGAATTCCAGGGGCACTGGCTGGATGTAATTGCTATATGGAAGGGTCTGTACGGTCTCAGCATGCTGGGCGGCGTGATTCTTGCCGTGGCAGTCGGGTTCTATACAATTTGGAGAAAGCATCTCCCAAAATGGAAACTCGCGGATGTCATTATTCCTTCATTTGCACTTGGTATTTTCATAACCAGGATCGGCTGTTTTTTGAACGGATGCTGCTTCGGCGCAGAAACATCATGTTCCCTGGGAATTTCATTTCCTGATTCTGCAATGCCCTACTTCAACACCGGAATTATCCCAGGTTCACATATTCATCCAACGCAACTTTACAGCTCATTATCCGGATTGTTCATAATAGGAATTCTCCTGTGGGCTGATCGGCGTAAACACTTTCCCGGTTTTATCTTCTGTCTGTTTCTGGGTTTGTACGGTGTCACCAGATTCGGTATAGAAGAGTTTCGCTATTTTGATCACGCCTATAGCCAAATCATGGGCTATAGTTTTAATGACAATCAGATAATCAGTCTGATAATGTTTCTTTCCGCTTTTATACTGGGAGTATGGCTCTATCTGCGTTACCGCGGAATCTTCTCCGTCTCTTCCTGACCACCGTATGTCCTGGATGCGGAGGCAGAAGAAGGGAAAATGAATACCTATGTCCATGGTGCAGGTTGAGAATAGACCCCTGCAGGCATGTACACTGGAGCAGAACCGGCGCTTCTTTCAGCCCGGTCTCATCAAAGGGAAAGGCTGAGGAATTATCCAGTGGTATTTCCATATATTCAGCTGTCCTGTACAGAGGATTGCCAAGAGAGATAGTGCTTAGGCTGAAGTTCAACGGAGAAAAATACCTCGCACGGACGGCCGCTGATATGATTCTGAAAAATTCGATGGCTCTTCCGGAAACTGACGATGTTCTGGTTCCAGTTCCTGCGGGAAGAAAAAGAATACGTGAGCGGGGGTATAACCAGTCCTTCCTTATCTCCGGAGCACTGGCTTCGCGAACGGGTACTCGAAACATGAATCTGTTGTCCAGAGATGACGGCCGTTCTCAGGTAGGGCTTTCTGTAGCCGAGCGAAGAACGAATGTTCAGGGAGTATTCAGGTTGAGGAATCGAAGGAAAGTACCTGCTGGTGTTCATATATGGTTGATAGATGATGTTGCTACCACTTGCAGCACTATGGACAGCGCTTCAGAAATACTGCTGGAAGGAGGCGCTGAGACTGTTACCGGTCTCACTCTGACCTACCGAAAACAGGTAGTCGGTAGTATTGTCTGATGAATTTATATGAGTATCGTGGAGGGAGCGAACATGACTGAAAAGCTGCGTTTCAATGCGAAGGATATTCCCCTGTGCGCTAAGTATGGGTTCAGCGCAAGGAAGATATGGGTTTATTTCAAGACACTTATTTTATCATGGGTGATCTGGGATATTTTCATATACCTTGGTTTCTTTGCCTCAGGATATGACATGACTGCCAGATGGGAGCAGAGTCGTCTCTTTCCTCTTCCCGGAGCACTCTTCTGGAAAGACGTAATACCGGTTGTATTTCTTATTATCGCTGTTACTCTGATCATATATGTTCTCATCCGCGGCGGGCTGAAAGTTTCCAGAATGACCTTCCAGCAGATCCGTGGAGATAATTTCTTCTCAGGGGCGGATGCTTCCAGGTTTGCCAGAGGAAACAGCGCACCACTTATTGCTGTTCCTGTTCTGCTTGTACTTGTTATTCTACTTGCACTGGCGGCGGGCGCAGCAGCAGGGCTTCTTTCCAGGATTCCGGTCGCGGGCCCGATTCTGACCGCATTACTTTCAATTCCGTTATGGGGTGTGATGCTGCTGACTGTCCTTACTGCGCTGGCGCTTGTTCTTTCCTTTCAACTGCTTCCTTCGATAATAGCCACTACAGGAGGTGATACTTTCGAATCAGTCTTCGAACTGTTCTCCACCATGACATCTCAATCCTGGAGAGTGTTTCTCTATTGGTTACTCTCGCTGATCATTATGCTGCTTGGCGGGATTACCTTTCTCCTGTTCGCATCACTCGCGGTGGATATGCTTTCTTTTTCCGTAGCTCTCGGTGCCGGAAGCGGTGGATTCGGTGCAGCGCTTACTTCAGGTCCCCGGTTACTGGCTCCCGAGGTGCTCCCGTTTTTCTCAGGTCTGACCACTTTCGGTCAACAGGATTCCATTCAGGCATGGACAGGTTTATCCGGAGTGATAGCGGGGCTTTCAGGTACTGCAATATTCCTGGTTGTTGCGTCCTACCTTTTTTCCTGCTGCTCATCCTCCTGGACACTTATCTATCTGGCTTTAAGATTCAGAAAAGACGGTGTTGACCTTGTGGACAGGGCCAATCTTGAGGAACAACACGAATTTGACCGTCTGTACGGCAATACAGATACTGAGAAACAACCGTCCGATTCGACAGCGAACTCAGAAGACTGATGAGTGGCGGTTTCGTCCACCTGCATCTGCATTCGGAATACAGCCTTCTAGATGGAGCTATCAGATTTGATCGACTGGCCGGTTATATCTCTTCCAATGGAATGAATTCGGTAGCTGTTACAGATCATGGCAGCCTCTTCGGGGCAGTTCAGTTCTTTGAGAAAATGAAGGAAAAGGGAGTGCATCCAATACTCGGGATGGAAGCCTACATAGCTTTCCCTTCCATGAATGATCGCACCAGGAATGGGAAAAGATATCACCTCACGCTGATAGCGAAAAATGAAAAAGGATACCGTAACCTCTCTAAGCTTTCATCAGCAGGTTATATAGATGGATTTTACTATAAGCCGCGGATTGATCGGGAAACTCTGGCTCGCTACAGTGAAGGGCTCCTCATCGGTTCCGCCTGCCTGCAGGGGGAGGTTACGCAGCATCTCCTTTCCGGCAGCAGGAAGAAAGCTGTTGACACTATTCGATTCTATCAGGACCTTGTTGGACAGGAAAACTATTTCATTGAGCTGATGGACCACGGCTTGTCCGATGAAGCAAAGGTTCTCCCCATTCTTGCTGAGCTGGCAAAGGAAACCGGAGCTATTGTCGCGGCGACCAACGATGCGCATTACCTTCGAAGAGAGGATCATCAGGCACACGAGGCGCTTCTGTGTCTCCAGACAGGGAAGACTCTGAACGATCCCGGACGCATGCGGTTTGAAACAGCTGAATTCTATGTAAAAACTCCGCTCGAGATGCAGAAACTATTCGAATGGATACCGGAAGCTGTATCAAATACTGTCAGACTTGCTGAGAAATGCGAATTCAACCTGATCGAGGGTGAGCCCATTCTGCCCGAGTATCCCCTTCCTGAAGGGGAGGCGAACACCGATGATTATCTCCACCGACTATCTTGTGAAGGTCTGGCCAGAAGATTGGAAAGGGACTTGAATCCCCTGGAAACCGAAAGACTCGAGCACGAACTTGGTATCATAGGTGATATGGGCTTTCCGGGTTACTTCCTGATAGTCTCCGAGATGATGAGGTGGGCCAGGTCCATGGATATACCGGTGGGACCCGGCAGGGGTTCGACTGCCGGAAGCCTTGTATCCTATGCGATTGATATCACTGACATAAATCCGCTTGATTACGACCTCAGCTTCGAGCGTTTTCTCAATCCCGCACGGAAGGAGATGCCGGACATCGACATCGATGTCTGCTGTGAGCGCCGCGGTGAGATCATCGATCATATCATCGACATGTACGGCAGGGAAAATGTCTGTCAGCTCATTACCTTCAGCAGGATCAGAAACAGATCTGTGGTAAGAGACATGGCTCGTGTCATGGGAATGAGTGTTTCGGAGGGAGATGTTCTGGCTAAACTGGTGGCATCAGCTCCCAACCCTGACGCTTCTCTCCCGGAAGTCGTAAAAAGTGTTCCGGAGCTTTCCCGGAGAGTCAGTGAAGAGAAGGAAATTGAGAAGCTCTTCAACTATGGTTACACTCTGGAGAATATCGCCAGGCACTCCGGAGTTCACGCAGCCGGTGTCATAATAACCCCTGGCAATCTTCGCGAATACGTTCCACTTTGCTCCGCAAAAGAGGGGATTACAACCCAGTACGAAAAGAAGAGCGCAGAAAAAGTAGGTCTTCTGAAACTGGATCTGCTCGGTCTTCGAAACGTGACGATTATTCATCGGGCTGAGGGTTTGGTTCGCAGACGAGATCCGGATTTCAGAGTGAAGAACCTGTTATTTGATGACATGAAGACTTTTGAACTGATGAGCAGAGGTGAGACAGCGGGTGTGTTTCAGCTGGAAAGCTCAGGTATGCGTGATGCTCTAAGGAAAATAAACGTCAGCAGCTTTGATGATATTGTTGCCGCCGTAGCTATTTTCCGTCCGGGTTCCATGGCCATGATAGATCTGTATGCTGATAACAAGAAAGGTATTGAATCCGGTTCATCCGACTTTACCATTACATTTCCCCATCCTGATCTGGAGGAAGTTCTTTCATCTACATTCGGAGTGATAATCTATCAGGAACAGGTTATGAAGATAGCAAACCTTCTGGCCGGTATGACCATGGCGGAAGCGGATACACTCAGACGCGCGATGTCCAGGAAGAACCCTGAAGTCATGGCTCAGATGCGGGAGAAGTTCATCAGCGGCGCCACTGGCAGGAATGTGAAGAAAAACACAGCTGTAAAAGTATTTAACCTTATTGAGAAATTCGCCGGATACGGTTTCAATAAATCTCACGCTGTCTGTTATGCGGCTCTTGCCTACTGGACCGCATGGTTGAAAGGAAATTACCCTTCAGAATTTCTTGCAGCGTGTCTTACAAGTGAAATAGGCAAGATCGACAGGATTACTCCCCTCATTGAGGAGTGCTCACGGCTTGGCGTTACAGTGAATCCGCCATCCGTTAATTACAGTTCGGTCACATTCGATGTCAATCCGGCAGGTGAAATAATCTATGCGCTTTCCGCGATCAAGAATGTAGGAGAGGGACCATCATCCGAGATAGTGGAGGCAAGAGAGAAGGATGGACCATTTGAAGACATCTTTGATCTGTGTACCAGGCTGGGAAATGGAGTAATCAACAAGAAGGCTGTTGAATCTCTCATTGGCGCGGGAGCGATGGACTGTTTCGGACAAAACAGAGCGGCTCTTCTTGATTCAGTGGAACACGCGATAAGTTATGGAATATCGGTCAGAAGGCACATTGAAGCAGGACAGATGTCTTTGTTCGGTGGAGAACGGAGCGACGGGGAAGAGAACTCCGTGAATCATGCGCCGGTAATAGGGGAAAAGGAAGAATTACCCCTGGAAGAACTGTACAGACTGGAAAAATCACTTCTCGGATTCTACATGACCGGTCATCCTCTTGAAATGTATTCTGATGAGATTGACAGTTTTTCCAACGAATCGATTGAACTGGCTCATGAAAGCGAAAGGAAACTCATAACCACCGCAGGTATGATACTGAAAAAGAAGATCATTCCCACAAAACATGGAGAGATGGCATTTGTGCTGGTAGAAGGTTGCAGAGGTACAAGTGAGGTTGTTGTATTCAGTGATGCTCTTAAAGAATTCGGCGATTTGCTTGAACCTGATTGTCTTGTTCTGATGGATGGTGAGGTGTCCAGAAGGAGGGGGGACAGCCGCTTCAGTGCCAGGAAGATCTTTCCCCTGGACAAGGTCAGATCTCTACTGAAAGCCGGAGTGACCATAACGGTAGACGGCAGCAATCCCAGAATGAACCTGCTTGAGAAAGCTGTAGATTGTCTCAGGAACAATTCCGGCAAAGGAGAAGTATCAGTTATTATCAAACATAGATCAGGATGGAAAATCGTGGGACGTTCCAGGTCTCTGAGAGTTGATCCTGATGCTGAACTTATTTCAAAACTGAGAGAGCTTCTCGGGAGTGAATCCGTAACTCTGTCAAGAGGAAGGGGACCCCGTATATGAGGACAATTATTCTGATCAGTCTGTTATTTCTGTTTGCCGGAGCCGGAGGTTCCGGTGAACTGATGAGAATAGTACATGAACCAACCGCGGGTATTGTCGCGCCAGGGACATACAGCATCTCCGTGAATACATTTCCCAACGATGGATTAAGGTTTTCATTCTGCATTGGCATAATACCGAGGCTTGCAGCGGGGCTTGGTTACGGAGGACGGAATATCACAGGTATGTATGATCCATCATGGTTTGATCATGTTTATCTTAAAGCAAGGTTGCGCCTGCTTGATGAAACAATACCTCTTCCCGGTGTTGTCCTTGGATTTGATAATGAACCGGAACCCGTTCGAAGCGGTGGATCGTACAGACGAAAAGCCAGGGATCTTTATCTTGCGCTCAGCAAGAATTTTCGTACAATTGGTGGTGATATGGCCTTCCACTTCGGTATCAGCGCTGATGTAACCGAGCTTGTGCATGCCGGTGTCTGGACAGGTCTGGATAAATCGTTTCCAGCTGGATTCGGACTGGCGCTGGAGTATGATTTTGCTACAGATGAGGCTGACTCAGTCCGTTTTGATATAGGAGGAGGCTTCCTGAGCGGAGAAGTTTACTGGGAGAGTTTTGGACAGGTCAGAATATCGCTGCAGTTTATCGATATAATGGAAACCGGGGGAAGAAGTTACAGAGCACTCGGAATAGATTTCCTCGGATTGTTTTAAATGTGATCGGAGAATCATGAACAGAGACGAACTCCACAGGAAGTATGCTGAAATAATCATAAAGACCGCTGTTAACCAGCAGGAGGGCAAACCTCTCTTAATAAGGACTGAGATAGCGCAGAAGGAATTTATCAGGGAACTTTCTCACATTGCGTACGGCAGCGGAGCTTCCATGGTCTCTGTTCAATACTCGGATCCTGTATTAAGCAGAATGCGTATAGATGAGGTCAAAAAGGATGAATACCTTGATTTTATGCCCTCCCATATGGAGAATATGTACGAGAGCTATCTCAGGGACGGATGGAGCAGTATTTCTCTGAGAGGTCCGGAGTATCCCGATATTATGGAAGGCGTGGATTCTGGCCGTCTTGGCAGGACAAGTAAGGCAAACTCACTGACATTGCGTGGATTTCTGAAGGGGGTTTCAGCAAACAGGATTGCCTGGAATGTATGTCTTTATCCAACCGAAGCCTGGGCAGCAAAGGTTCTTGGAGATTCAGTGAACTGGGAAGAGCGGATATGGGACATACTCATTCCAATTCTCCGTCTGGATCGGGATGATCCCGCGAAGGCATGGCTCGAGCACGATACCGAACTCAAGAGAAGATCAGAGCACATGAACAGGATACGTTATGACCAGATACATTTCGTTGGTCCTGGAACCGATCTGTATGTTGGAATGGCTCCTAACAGAGTTTTCGCAGGCGGAAGATGTAAAAATCAGAGCGGAATAGTGTTCTTTCCGAACATTCCGACAGAAGAAATCTTCAGTACTCCTGACCATGCTCGAACGGAAGGAACAGTCAGAACAACACGTCCTGTAGAAGTGCTGGGTTCACAGGTCGAAGGCGCCTGGTTCAGATTCAAAGAGGGCAAAGTAATCGAATTCGGCGCTGATCGGAATGAAGAAGTTCTTGATCAGTACCTTCAATTCGATGAGGGGGCAAAAGCTCTCGGTGAAGTCGCTCTTGTTGATGTTAATTCACCCATCTACAGAAGCGGAAAGATATTCCACAATATTCTGTTTGATGAGAACGCTTCATGTCATATTGCTCTTGGCAACGGTTACGCTGATTGTATTGAGAATGGAACAACGATGTCCGATGAAGAACTTAAAGAAGTGAGATGCAATTCATCTCTCGTTCACACCGATTTCATGATAGGTTCAGAGGAGGTTTCCGTCTTTGGTGTCCGGGAAGACGGTTCGGAGGATAAGATCATAGAGGATGGTGTTTTCGTAATTTAGGAGTGTATGATGCTTGATGAAAGACTGCTTTCGATTCTTGCCTGCCCGAAGTGCAAGGGTGAGCTGGAGTACAGAACCGATCCTGATGAAGTGCTTGTATGTCATTCCTGTGCCCTCATATATGAAGTGAAGGATGATATTCCGATAATGCTTATCGAGGAAGCCAGACCATTAAATAGTGACAGGCACTAGTTTAAAAAGCAAGTAAAGCAAAAGCTGATAAAATGCCCGAATGCGGCAAACAGATGAGCAGCAAACAGCGTACAATACATCTGGAAATCAAGGTCATTCCACGTGCTCCGATAACTGAAGTGCGTGGAAGAATGGCTGACGGAACACTCAAAATTGCACTCAAAGCTCCCCCTGCAGATGGAAAAGCCAACAGAGAACTGCAGAAGTTCCTGGCCGGAGAATTCGGTACAGTGCTTTCATCCATTAAATTGCTGTCCGGCATCACATCCAGAAGGAAACTTGTATCCGTAGACACTCACTCGAAATTACCTGACTGGTTCAACGAATGACAGTCAGATCATCCGGATCTTACCGTGGAGCCATGGTCGGGCGTGAACATCAGCTTGCACAGGCGGTCTCTCGTTTTTCAGGACTGGAAACCGGTGATTCACCTGGTATTCTCTGTTACTGGGCTCCCGCAGGTATTGGCAAGACCAGGCTTGTAAGGGAGATCGATGCGGCTCTTCCAGATATTGAATTTGTCTTTGTTGAGGCCGATCAGGCTTCTGGCACTGACCCTGTAGCTGACTTCTTCCGGGAGTGGTTCGATATTGATGAAGGAGCTTCGGAGAAGAAAAATTCCGACAGCTTCCGGCATATCTGGGAAGGGTTCCTTCTCAATCTGGAACTCCGGACAGACTATCCTGATAATCACCTGGTTGATGAACTCCTGGAGGCCAGACCTTTCCTCGAAAGTATTTCAGGGCTCCCTATGGAATCCGGGTCGATAGTACACCAGCTTGAACCATCGCAGCGGGCAGAGAGGCTTTCAACATCAATAACTTCGTTTTTCATTACCCTTTCAATTCTGCAGCCTGTCGTTGTGGTAATAGAGAATATCCAGTGGTTTTCCCACGAGAGCATCCTGATCTTTGAAAGAATCCTGAGGACAGCTTGCGGATTTCCACTGGGGCTCATTGCGACGGGAAGACCGGATTCTACCGGGTCACAACCTGTTTTTCCATCCGCTGAACCTGCTTCAGGGTCAGACATAGTGTTCCTCAGCGGGCTTTCAAAAATGGATATCACCTCATTTGTGGAGGAACTCACCGGTATTGAGCCTGAGCGGAAGCTTATTGACTATCTGTGGGACAGGGCTGGAGGAGTACCGCTTTTTCTTGAGCAGGCTCTTGATTATCTAACTGAAACGGAACAAGTTAACAGGAGAGAAGGCCACCTTGGCCTGAACATATCTGCAGGTGAAATCACAGAGTCCATCAAGGACATGTTCCAGGCAAGAATTCGCATGATGCCGCTGTCGGTTCAGAAGATAACAGGAATCGCATCTATTCTTGGAAAGACGTTCAATCAGGACGTTCTAGCTGAAGTTACCGAAACTGAAAACATTCAAAATAAACTGGAACCATGTGTTCAGAAGCACATATTCACAGTTGATGGAGCCTTATGTTCATTCGCGCACGTGGTGTTTCGTGAATGGGCCGCAGAATTCATTCCCTCTGAAGAACAGGAGAAAATTCACCTGAAGGCCGGTAAGATTCTTGAAGTATTGTATGAAGATAGTACTTCCGCTTCCCGCCTTGAAGGAATCGCCAGCCATTTTCAGCTTGGCGGTGATAATGTGAAAGCTGCCATGTATATCGGGAAATCCGCGGAGGCTTTCGCTGACAATTTCGAGAACAGCGCGGCAATTGCGATGTATGGAAGACTTGCATCCATGGTCGCGGATCCGGAAAGAACAGAGGTTGATCTGGAACTTGCAGGTGTTTACCGTAATGCCGGACTGCTTAATGAAGGTATAGATCTGCTGGTCGGTACAATGAAGAGAATCCGCGGAAACCCTTTGATTGATGATTTGCTGAAAGCCAGGGTTATGTTGAAGCTTGGAACAAATCTGGGCTCTTCGGGAAAGCTGAAGGAGGCGGAGAAAATGCTCCGGAGCTGCCTGGACACATTTTCGCGGATTGCTGATGTGCGCCACATGTCCGTTGCGACGCGTCAACTTGGTTTAATTGCCAGAACAGCGGGAAGAACTGAAGAAGCTGTAACTCTTGGTGAAGAATCTGTTGATCTTGCTCGAAAATCAGGAATCTCGCTGGAGATATGTGCTTCGCTTTACTGGGTTGCGATAACTTACAGACAGCTGGGCCAGTACGATCTCATGAAAAAGTGTACTGAGGAGCAGGTCAGACTTGCGCAGGAAACAGGTTTGATCAAGAGCATCATCGCGGGATATGACAATCTTATGAGAGTTCACATTTACAACAGGGATTACGACAGCGCCGAAGAAGTGCATAGAAAACTCAGAAAAGCTGCTGAGAAAACAGCGAACTGGGCTGCACTGAGCACTGCCACGAGCAAGCTTGGGATTATTCATCTTCGAAAAGCGGAATGGGAACAGGCGATTGACTGCTTCATGCAATGTGCAACTCTCAGTGTCAAAACAGGTAACCTGAGGGCGAAGTGCGCTGCGCTCGGCAATCTCGCGCACGCATCGATCAGGATAGAGAATACAGATGCTGCTCTGAAGTACGCAACCGATCTGATAGATACTGCCTCAGTTATAGGTTTTAGATCAGGCCTGATGTCAGGCTATGCCAGGATGGGATATATCTTTTCTCTGAAGGGAGATTTTGAATCAGCCCTTGACTGTGTTCAAACACAGATTGAACATGCTGAGGCGATGGGTGATAAACGTAATCTGTCTGAAGGGTGGGCTGCAATTGCTCTGATTCAGTTGCTGCTTGATGAACCTGCGGCAGCAATTGAAAGCATCAACATAGCGTTGGAGAATTCAAGGAAAGCAAATGATATGGTTTCCTGCAGCAGTCAGCTTGGATTGAGAGGAAAGATTCTCTCACTTGAGGGAAAATACGATGAAGCAGAGAAAGATCTCAGGGAAGCTCTTGATCTGACCCAGGGCAGAAAAGGAAATGAGAAACTTACCTACAACAGCAGATTGTATCTGGCAGTTATCCAGGCGGAGAAAGGAGATGAAAACGCATCCGCGAAACTCCTTGAAATGCTTGAGGATGCTCCTGATCGAGATTGCAGAGCAGAAACTCTTTACCATCACTGGAAACTGACCGGCAATTCTGAATCTGCATCAGCAGGCAGAATGCTGCTTGAGAAGATTCATAAGGAGAGATCTCAACCCATTATAAAGAAGTGGCTTGATTCGTTACCTGCTGAAAGCTGATCATAAACTCTAAAGACTCTTGATTTCATTATTGACATGCTCATTATGTGTACCCATCTTTACTCAAATGAAAAGGGGGATCAAATGGAAAAGAAACGAATGTTCATACTCATTATTGCCGTGATTGGAATGATTGCTGCATTCCTTCCATGGTACACTGTCTTCGGCACAGTGAATGTCAGTGGTACAGAGGATGGCGGCTGGCTGGTAGTGATTCTGTTTGCTGCAGGTGGCGCAATCGCCTTCTTCAAGGGAGATAAATTGGAACCTCTCGCGAAGAAGTTCCTCAGCGGCGTCTGGATTCCCGCAGCAATTGCTTTTCTTCTGATACTGACCAAGATATTCAAGAGTAAACCGGGGGGAATCAGCCTCGGCATAGGTATCTGGATCGTTGCGCTTGCCAGTCTGGCCCAGATATTTGTTACTCTCTTTTACAAAGGTGCGGCCGGCTGGGACATGCCGAAATCAATGGCGGATGTAACCAAAGCAGCCGGAATTCCCATTCCTGAAAAGGAACCTGAAGTTGTTGCACCGGTAGCTCCTGTTGCACCGGTAGCTCCCGTTACTCCTGTAGCTCCAGCAGCTCCTGAGGCTCAGGAAGAAGAACCCGTAGAACCCAAACCTAACGAATAGCCTAACCGCTTATAGAAAAAACAAAGCGCTCCCGCTTCCTGCGGGGGCGCTTCCCTTGTTCCGATGGATATATGTTTGCATAATCGCTGTTCGTCTTATTGTATATTTGAGTATTCAAAGAAGGTGATTGAATGTTCGCGGTTCTTCCTGACAGCTGGAAATGTGATCTTCCTGAAGATATCTCAATACATTTTCGTATATGCAGGAAAGAAGCGCTGGATTCCGTTCGATCCGCTCTTGCAGAAGGAGAGAAGCTTTTTCTTATAGGAGCAGAGGGCGTTTCAAACAGAAATAAATGGATCGTTGCCTCCGATCACATTGCTCTATTCGGGGGCAGCCCGCTGATAGGTTCAAACAGAGAGGATCTTGGCCCCAGATTCCCGTCACTGATGGATCTCTATATCACTCCTGACGGATCATGGGGAAAGGGCATAATCGGCAGAGTGCCGGAGTGGAGACTTGCAACACCGGCGGAATTTTCGATGATGGGAGCGGACGCTCTTGTTTCGGATGGGGTGGACGAAGCTGAAGTGGCAGGTCATGGCGGAGCCAGAGTGGTGTTTCTTGTGAAATGCCATAGCTGGGATTCCGTTAATACTGAAGTATTACCCGTTAGAGAGGCCGCGAAAGCAGCACTCGATTTGTTCAATTCAAAATTCACCGGGGGAGGTGAGGAGCAGTGAACTACAAGGACACAATAAATTTGCCCAGAACCGGCTTCTCCATGAAAGGCAATCTTATTGCAAAAGAGCCTGAAGCGCTGGAGGAGTGGAATAAGGGAGATCTTTACGGAAGGATCAGGCAATCGAGAATGGGGGGTCCTTTGTTCATTCTCCATGATGGACCTCCCTATGCAAACGGGCACGTTCATCTCGGAACAGCTCTCAACAAAATACTGAAGGATTTCATCGTCAAGTCACATACGATGATGGGATACGATTCTCCTTACGTTCCAGGCTGGGATTGCCATGGCATGCCTATCGAGCATCATGTAATGGGAGATCAGCCGGAAGGTGGAAAAAATCTTTCAAGGGAAGAGATAAGGAAAAAATGCCGCGAGTATGCTGCTGAATTCGTAGGAGTACAGAGGGAGGAGTTCAAGAGGCTTGGAGTGTTCGGCCTCTGGGATGAACCCTATCTCACCATGAGTACTGATTATGAATCAGGCATTGTCAGGGCTTTCGGTGAGCTTGTCAAACACAATTATGTCTATCAGGGACTCCGTCCGATACACTGGTGCATGAAGTGCGGAACAGCACTGGCTGAAGCCGAAGTGGAATACGGAGACCATTCTTCTCCTTCGATCTACGTTGCATTTCAGCAGAGTAATCCTGAAAAATGGGAGAAAGCGGGTGTTCCTCCGGGGACCAGGACAGTTATCTGGACAACAACCCCATGGACGCTGCCTGCAAACCTGGCTGTAGCGCTCCATCCTTCCGAGAAATATGTAATTGTCAGTTCGGAAGGAGAGAACTATCTTGTTGCTCTTTCGAGAACTGCTGCATTCATGAATGAAACCGGTATCGAAGGAACAGTTCTTGAAAAAACCGTCTTCACCGGCAGCGAACTTGAGGGTCTTCTTCTGAAGCATCCTCTGCTTGAGGGCAGAACATCCATGATGATACTGGCGGATCATGTGACAATGGAGGATGGCACCGGTTGCGTTCACACTGCTCCGGGGCACGGAGCTGAAGATTTCATTGTCGGACTGAAATACGGTCTGGAAATATTCAGCCCTGTTACCGAAAACGGCACTTTCTCTGATGCCGCCGGCAAATACGCAGGCATGCATGTATTCAAGGCGAATCCGGTCATAATTGACGATCTGAAGAACTCGGGGCATCTTGTGGGTGACAGCAGAAATATCAAGCACAGTTATCCGCACTGCTGGCGCTGCAAGAAACCGCTCATATTCAGAGCGACAAGACAATTTTTTCTGAGTCTTTCCCATGAAGATTTGAAGAAGCGTGTTCTCGAAAGAGTCGAGGAAACATCCTGGCATCCGGCATGGGGCCATGAACGGATGCGGAACATGATGGAGGTACGTCCCGACTGGTGTCTTTCAAGGCAGAGATCATGGGGCGTAGCTCTCCCTGTCTTTACGTGTTCTGATTGCGGTAAACCGGCTTTTGATCATGAAGTGATCGATGCCGTGGCTGATCTGATCTCTTTGAATGGATCCGATGTCTGGTTTGAACTCAGCCCGACCGAATTATTCAAACTTGCCGGTAAAGAGGCTGAATGCCAGTTCTGCGGAGGACGTAATCTTGAGAGAGTGGACGACATACTGGATGTATGGTTTGACAGTTCTCTGAGTCATTACAACGTACTCACGGAGAAACACGGGCTCTCCCGTCCTGCGGCGGTCTATCTGGAAGCTACCGACCAGCACCGCGGCTGGTTCGGATTAAGCCTGGTAACGAGCGAAGCGCTTGGCATGAGCAAGCCTGCTGATAACATTATAACCCATGGTCTCATTCAGGATAAAACAGGAAGAAAGATGTCCAAGTCCATTGGCAACGTGATTTCTCCTTTGAAGGTTATCAACAGTCAGGGGGCGGATATACTCCGTCTCTGGTTCGCCAGCGTGGATTACACATGTGATTTCCGGGCTGACATGTCTCAGCTGGATGACGCGAGGGAGGCTTACCGTAAACTTCGCAATACCCTCCGATTCATGCTGGGCAACCTTGGAGAATTCAATGAGTATAACCTTGATCCCTCGGAACTGGAGGGTTTTGACAGGTACATCTATCTCCGTTTCAGAGAACTCTGCAGGTTCTGCATCGAAGAGTACCGGAAATTTCAGTTTCACCGGGTATATCGAGAATTACGGAACTTTGCCGTTATCAGCCTTTCAGGTCAATACCTGGATATAAGAAAAGACAGACTGTACTGCGGAGATACTGATTCCGCTTCAGTCAGAATGACCAGACAGGTTCTTGCATATATGTTGAAGAACCTTACAACACTTCTTGCTCCTATGATTCCCTTCACTGCTGAGGAAGCATGGAAGGAACTTCCGGACTGTCTTAAAGAAGGAGTGGATAGCGTACATCTGGCTTTATATCCGGATACTGCAGGTCTTGTTGCTTCAGAGCAGGAGATGGCAGAACTCGCTTCATGGGAGACATATATCGAGATACGGAAACTCGCGCTGAAGGAACTTGAGGAGAAAAGAGCCTGTGGTGAAATAGGCGGCGGTCTTGATGCCGCAATCCACCTTACTGTTCCTGAAGGAATGGTCAGCAGCGCCAACGGTGAGAACTGGGCTGATTTTCTGATCGTATCTCAGGTATATGTAACCGCAGGAGAAGAAGTTACTGTATCTGTTGAAAAAGCTGAGGGATCCAAATGCAATCGATGCTGGAAAATACTTCCCGAAGTTGGAACACTCACCCCTGATGATGTCTGCAGCAGGTGTGCCGGTGTTCTGGAGGGTATGGATCCGAATGACTGATGCAAGAAAAAGAACTTACGGATATTTAACCGCCCTGGCAGTGATCGGTATTGATCAGCTGACCAAACGGCTTGTTCTTGGTTCTCTTGAACTTCATCAGCCTGTTTCTGTAATTGGTAACTTTCTCAGGTTCACTCTTGCATGGAATCAGGGAGCTGCATTCAGCATGTCATGGGGAGGGCCAATGGTTCTGACCGTTTTTACAGCAATAGCTGTTATTCTTATCTCCGTTTTCATCTGGCGGCTCAGGAATTATCCCCCTCTGTTTTTGATTGCGCTCGGAGGCATACTCGGAGGCGCAATGGGAAACCTTCTTGACAGATTCATCTATGGCAAAGTTGTTGATTTTATCGATATCGGATCGAGCGGCTGGCGCTGGCCTACCTTTAACGCTGCGGATATCGCTATAACAATTGGCGGAATACTTCTTGTCATTCTTTACAGAGGCAGTGCAAAGATATCACCGCAGAAGGATGATGAATTTGGAGGCTCATAGAATGACTTCAAGGACGGTGGTAGCTGTTGGTGGGAACTCTCTGGTTTCTCCGGGAGGCAAGAGTGGCAACCTCGATACGCATACGCTTGCTCGTGAAGTCTGCGAGGAAATCGCCACTATAGCCCAGCTTCGGGGAGGGCTGGTCATAACCCATGGCAATGGGCCACAGGTAGGCTTTGAACTTCTCAGGAACACCCTTGCTTCAAAAATCGTTCCGCCTGATGGCATGGATATTAATGTTGCTGCCACACAGGGCTATATTGGTTATTTTCTGCAGCAGGTTCTAGGCGATGTCCTGGAGGAACGGAACATAGACATTCCAGTTACCGCACTTATAACTCAGGTTCTTGTCGCGCCAGATGATCCGGCTTTCGAAAAACCAACGAAGCCTGTTGGATCTTTCTATAATGAAAGCGAAGCCGTAGAGGTCAGCGAAAAATATGGCTGGATCATGAAGGAGGATTCCGGAAGGGGATGGCGGAGGGTCGTATCCTCACCAAAACCCAGACGAATTCTTGAACTCGAAGCCATCAGAACTCTGGTGAATGCGGGACAGATAGTCATCTGCGCGGGGGGCGGAGGAATTCCGGTCGTACGTGAGGGTTACAAAGTCAGAGGTGTTCCTGCGGTTATCGATAAGGATCATGTCAGTGCGCTGCTCGCGACACGGCTCGAAGCCGATCTCTATGTTATATCTACTTCAGTACCGGAGGTATATGTCAACTTCGGAAAACCTGATCAGGCTGGTATCCGGATCGCGACACTTCAGGAGATGGAGCGTCATGTAAATGAAAATCAGTTTGCCCAGGGTTCGATGCTGCCAAAAATCCGGGCTTCCATCGGTTTCCTGAAACACGGTGGACAAAGGGTTGTGATTACATCGCCGGGAAACATTCTTAAAGCTATTGAAGGTGAAGCTGGAACAACCATCGTGCATGGCGGCAGTACTCTATCTAACTCAGTTATGTTCTCCGGTACAGGATAAACTACCGGAAGGTACTGTCAAACAGGCTCTGGCCAGGATAAAGTGGTGCAAATGCGGAAAAGTAAATCAGAGAGAAAAGGCACTTCTCATAAATCATCACCGCTGGTGGAAAACACATCACACTCAGAGATTTTAAGCAGTGAAATAATCAACCTGATGAAAGAAGCTATCCATGTTGTGGATAGCGATCTGAACCTGGTTATGTTCAATAATACTGTCCGTAAATGGGGAGATGATTTCGATATTCCCGAACCTCGACAGGGAATGAGTCTTCACGAATTATGTCCGTTTCTGTCTGAGACGGTATTTGATGAGTACAGAAAGGTATTCAGAACCGGTGAGGTTCATGTTACACCTGAATCCTGCATTCTCATTGACGGTTTGGAATACTTCAGAGAAACCCGCAAAATTCCCTTAAAGGAAAACGGCAGGACAGTATACGTCATTACGGTCATCCGGAACATTGCAGACAGCGTAAGATCCAGAAATGTTGAAACATCACTCTATAGAATTGCCAGAGTTGCATTTGTTTCACCTGACAGCAAGGAGTTGTATCGTGAACTCCATGAAATCATAAATGTTATTTTCCCTGCGGCGATATTCTCCATAACTCTGCACGACGAATACACCGGAGCTGCCGTAGATCCCATGACAGGCGAACTGCATGGAAAAAAAACCTCTGCAGATCCTGTGGCGGAAGAACTCGAGCGGCATGTGATCAGAACCGGTAAGACTGCCCTGATATACAGCAACAGCGCATTGGAAAGACTCAGGAGAAGTGGAGAAGTTACACCCGCAGGATCATTGATTTCAGGATGGATAGGTGTTCCACTGCGAATAAGTGCAAAAACAGTTGGAGTTCTTTCACTTAAACCCAATAAGCTTGGTATGCAGTTCACCGAGAAACACAGGGAAATTCTCGAATTTGTATCCGACCAGGTCGCAATGTTCATTGAAAGAAAGAAGATGCTTATCTCCCTGCAGGAAAGCGAGGAGAAATACAGAAATCTGGTGGAGAGCGCGAGTGATGGTATTGTTATCATCCAGGATTCAAGGATAGTATTCGCGAATAAGGAGCTTATCAGAGTACTCGGTTTTGAAACAGATGAAATAACTGGTTCGGAATTCGGGAAGTATTTTTTCTCACAGGAAGATGCAGTTAAATTCCAGACCGACACCAGTGTAATCGACATAGAAAAAGCCGCGTTCTATAAGATCAGACTGAAAAAACGGGATGGATCAGTTATCTATGTGGAATTGAACAGAAATGCTACTGTTTACAGGGGAGAGCAAGCGGAACTCGTGTTCATAAGGGATATAACAGAACGGCAGAAAACCGAGGAGGAAAAGAACAGGCTTCAGGCCCGGATACAGCATGCGCAGAAGCTGGAGAGCCTTGGCGTGCTTGCAGGAGGAATAGCTCATGATTTCAATAATCTTTTGATGGGTATACTCGGCAACGCGAGCCTTTCTCTAGATCAGCTTCCCCCCGAATCCGTTATCCGGAAGAATATAGGACGTATAGAAACATCCGCTCTAAGAGCGGCGGATCTCACGAATCAGCTTCTCGCCTATTCCGGGAAAGGGATATTCGTCATTGAACCGGTTCAGCTATCGAAGTTAATCGCGGAAATGCTGAACCTGATGGAGACTTCCATATCGAAAAATACTGTTCTGGATTTCAAACCCTCCGGGAATCTTCCTCCTGTGGAGGGTGATGCCACGCAGATCAGACAGATTGTGATGAACATCATATTAAACGCGTCAGAAGCGCTTGGAGACACCGGAGGTGTCATCAGTATCTCAACCCGCATGGTTATGATTGACAGCGAGTATCTGGAAAAGAACAGGTTCAACGAAGATATACTTGAAGGCAGGTATGTATGCCTGACGATTTCCGATACCGGATGCGGCATACCGGATGATAACTTTGCATTGATATACGACCCCTTCTTTACAACAAAATCCTATGGAAGAGGACTGGGACTGGCAGCTGTACTCGGAATCATCAGAGCACATAAGGGAGCAATAAATGTTCATTCAGAATGCGGGGAGGGAACCAGATTTGAAGTGTACCTTCCGTGTACTGAAGTACAAATCGAAGAATCCAGGCCCAGGGCAGAAACGTGTGCTGAACAGCCGGAGAGAGGTTTGATCCTTTTTGTTGACGACGATGAGCAAGTAAGAAGCGTGTGTATTCAGATTCTGGAGAATAGTGGATATGACGTTATAGCAGCTTCTGACGGGCTTGAAGCGGTAGCGATGTTCAGGGAGAATTCGGAAGAGATTCTTGCTGTCTTTATGGACATGCTGATGCCGAACATGGATGGCAAAGAAGCATTCAGGAAGATAAGAGAAATCAGGCCGGATATCAGGATCATCATGTGCAGCGGATACACCGAACAGGTTGTAATGAATTCTTTCAAGGATAACTGTCCCTCGGGATTTCTGCATAAACCATACAGAATGAAGGATATGCTCCGAAAGCTTGCTGACGTCATGAGTGATGATCTGTAATCCGAGCCATACAGGATTTGAAACAATATGAATGGACCACTGGAATACTGGGACAGCCTTTTTCGCGATCTTGATCCGGAAACGATGGATTTTTCAAGAAGCCTTCCTGCATCCGCTCTTCCCGGTTTCTGCGACAGATATCTGAAGAAGGGTGACAGGGTTCTTGACCTCGGATGCGGCGGAGGAAGAAATGCAGCTTACCTTGCCGGTCGAGGATTTCAGATATGCGGAGTGGACATTGCTCAGGGAGCGGTTGAATTCTGTATTAAGCGTCTGGCTCAGCATCAACTCTCCGGCGTATTCAGGCAGGGAACCCTTGACAGTATTCCATTTGCGGATAACGAATTCGCTGCAGTAGTATGTATCGCCTCACTGGATCATGTAACACTGGAATCCGCCCGAGAATCCATCGATGAGATCAGGCGCGTACTCTCCGGAAACGGTGTCCTATTGCTTACATTCGATCCGCCCGATACCGATGAGGATCAAATTGATGATGCTGAGATTCTTCCTGACGGAACACTGAAATTCGTCAGCGGAGACCAGAAAGGAATGCTTTTCCGAAGGTACAGTGACAGGGAGATCACCGATCTGGTGGGAGAGAAAAACATCATTTCATTTGACCATTCCGGGAATGGCGGCAGAACAGTTGTATGCCGTTGACCGGCGGAACCGTACACTGGAGGGACAGGTGGGACGAGTACAGTAAGATCGAGCGGGAGGAGATGGAATCACTTCCTCCTGAGCGTTTACTCGAAAGTGTCGAGCGGGGCAGGTACGGCAGTTATTACACTATCTGGTACGTGATAGCTGAGCGTTCCTCGCTCGAAGAAGCCGGATGGCTGCTTTTTCAGGTTCTGAAGAAGGATATTAATTACCTCTACAGATATCATAGTGCGGCGGCATTGATCGAGCTGCTTGGTGATAATGAGTTTGAACCTGTTGATCTGAGCGCAGATCACGAGCAAACCAGGGATAACATCGATCGAATGAACATGATTCTTATCGAGCGGATCGGAAATTGTCGGCAGACTCACTGAAAGATTCCAAACCTTGACGATTACGAAGTTTGCGTATATCCTTCGGGCCATGCATTTGGAGCGGTGGGCGATTAGCTCAGTTGGCTAGAGTGCTTGCTTGACATGCAAGAAGTCACTGGTTCAAGTCCAGTATCGCCCACCATTTTTTTATTGGTTAAGAATTTGACCGGAAGGAGGTTGCCGGGACCATGCGTATTATTTTCCCAGACAGCAGTGTAAAAGAATTTGAGGCCGGCACTACCGGTCTTGATGTTGCGGAATCAGTTTCTCACGGCCTTGCAAGGAATGCTCTGCTTGTTCGATTTGAAGGTGAGTTTCTTGATCTGAACACACCATTGCCGTCAGACGGCAGGATTGAGATTCTCACATTTCAGGATGAAGAAGGGAAGAAAGCTCTAAGGCACAGTTGTGCTCATCTTCTCGCCGGAGCGGTTCAGAAGCTGTTTCCGGGTACGAAACTCGGTATTGGTCCATCCATTGAGGATGGATTCTACTACGATATGGATATCCCAGAGTTCTCCGGCATTTCAGCATTTGATGCGATCTCTGATGAGATGAAGAAACAGATCAAGGAAGATCTGCCATTCATAAGAAGAAGAATGAGCTTCGAGGATGCTTTCAAACTCTTCAGTGAAAGAGGAGAAGATTACAAGCTGGAACTGCTTGAAGAACTTCGAGATATTGGTGAAGAGATATCCGTTTACTCAAACGGGGATTTCATCGATCTTTGCCGCGGGCCTCATGTTCCATCCACAAAGGTATTGAAGCATTTTGAGCTTCTCAGTGTTGCCGGCGCTTACTGGCGGGGTGATGAGAAGAATAAAATGCTGACCCGCATTTACGGATCTGTTTTTGACTCTTCAAAGAATCTTAAGGCATATCTGGAGATGCTTGAGGAAGCGAAGAAAAGGGACCACAGGAAACTTGGTCCTGAGCTTGGTCTTTTTGTCATCGGTGGCGATGGCGGTCCGGGGCTGACCTACTGGCTGCCTGCCGGTACGATTATTCGGGAGGAACTCGAGAATCACTGGAAGAAAGCACATGCAAAAGCCGGCTATCAGCTTGTCAATACTCCTCATATCGCTCCTGTTGAACTCTGGAAAACCTCAGGGCATTATGATTATTACAGGGAGAACATGTACTTTCTTGATATCGACAGCGGTGAGTATGCTCTTAAACCGATGAATTGCCCCGGGCATATTATCATCTATAAGCACAGGAAAAGATCATACCGCGAACTTCCCATACGCTTTGCTGAACTTGGCATGGTATACAGGTACGAAAAGAGCGGAGTACTTCATGGCCTCATGCGGGTTCGGGGATTCACTGTTGATGACGGACATATTTTTTGCACAGAGGACCAGATAGTCGAAGAGATCCAGAAGGTTGTTAAGTTCGCTCTCTATTTCCTTAAGATCTTCGATTTCGGGTACAGAATTGAGCTGTCACTTATGGATCCTGAAGACCCCGATCATTACGCCGGTGAGCCGGAGGAGTGGAGCAAAGTCGAATCCGCTCTGGCAAGGGCGCTTGATGAAATGGGCGAGGATTACAGGCCGGTTGCGGGTGAAGCGGTTTTCTACGGGCCCAAGATAGATATCAAGATGAAAGACGCACTTGGAAGATACTGGCAGGGTCCTACGGTTCAGTTTGACTTTAATATTCCTGATCGCTTCAACCTCACTTACGTTGGAGATGATGGACAGGAACACAAGGTATATATGGTTCACAGGGCTTTATTCGGCTCCGTAGAAAGATTTATTGGTAATTTAATTGAGCATTACGCAGGCAACCTTCCGGGCTGGCTTGCTCCAGTTCAGATTATTATCTTACCTATTACGTCAGATCAGCATGAGAAGGCCGTGGAAATAGCGGATATACTTGAGAGCGAAGGTCTTCGCTGCAGAATTGACGGTAGAAGTGAAACAATAGGATATCGCATCAGAGATGCGGAAACCAGCAAGGTTCCATTCATGTTCATTATCGGTGAACGTGAAATGAAATCAAACAGGGTTGCTTTGCGCATTCACGGTGAAGGCGACAGAGGAACAATGGAACTGGGCAAAGCGGTGGATACAGCGTTGGCTGGATGCAAACGACCGGAGTTGCCCTGAACAAGGAGGTACGTCTATTAGCAATAAGGAACAGATAAGGGTGAATGGAGAAATCCGAAGTCCTCTGGTAAGAGTACTCGATGAAAATGGAGATCATGTCGGTACTCTGAGCATTCAGGAAGCACTTGACATGGCCGCGGAAGCAGGCTTGGATCTTGTTGAGATTTCACCGGGGGCAGACCCGCCTGTAGTCAGCATAGTCGATTACGGGAAGTTCCGCTATCGCATGAATAGAAAAGAAAGAGAAGCAAGGAAGAAACAGAATACTGGAGGTCTGAAGGAAGTTAAATTCAGACCAAACACTGAAGAACACGATTATAATTTCAAGATGAAACACGCACGTGAATTTCTGGAATCCAGACATAAGGTAAAGGCCACAGTGGTGTTTCGCGGGCGTCAGCTCTCCTATAAGGAGCAGGGTTACGAGCTTCTCGATAGACTGGCTGAGGATCTGAATGATCTTGGCCGCATTGAGAGGAAGCCCGCCATGGAAGGGCGACAGATGACAATGATTATTTCTCCTCTGAAGGAGAGGAACTAGCGGGGAGTCGAAATGCCAAAAATGAAAACCCATAAAGGAGCCGCAAGAAGGTTCCGAAAAACGGCGAAAGGCAAGTTCAAAACAACAAGCCCGTATGCCGATCATATTAAAACTAAGAAGAGCGCAAAGCGGAAGAGGAACTTGCGTAAAGACGGTATTGCATCCAAACCTGATACCAAGCGTCTTAGAAAACTTCTCCCTTAGCAATCACGGAGAGAGAAAATGAGCAGAGTTAAAAGTGCTGTTGTAAGAAAGAAACGCCACAAGAAACGACTTCAGGCAGCTAAAGGATATTTTGGCGGAAGAAGAAAACTGTACACTGTTGCTAATGAAGCCAGGAAGAAGGCTCTGGAGTATCAGTACCGTGACCGAAGAAACAAGAAACGTGATTTCCGGGCACTCTGGATAACCCGCATAAATGCAGCTTCACGTGAGCACGGTCTCACCTACAGCAAACTCATAGCTGGTATCAACGGAGCGGGAATTAAGCTTGATAGGAAAATACTGGCGGATCTGGCCGTACGAAACCCGGAAGCATTTGCGAAGGTTGTGGAAGTAGCCAAAGCCGCTCTCTGATAGTGAGGGGATGATACGTGTCCCAATCGGAAGATCTCGAGAGGTTGACCGAAGCGATAAATAGACTGATAGTCAGGGTGAGGTCATTACAGACTCAGCGTGACGAATTGTCAGCAAAGGTCAATGACCTTGAGTCCAGACTGGAGAACAGTGTGGACACGAAGGATTCTGATGGTTACAATATACTCAGGATCCATAGCGCCAGACTTCTGCGAGAAAGGCAGGAGATCAGACGCAGGCTCTCTGGTGTGCTGGGTAAGCTGGATAGCATTGAATTACAAGCAGATAAGTTAGAGGTATAATGAGCAACCGGACGGAAGTAACCCGCGTTAATATTTTCGGGCGGGAATACACAATCCGTGGAGCCGGTTCACCTTCCTATATCGCAGAAATAGCTCATTACGTTGATATGAAAATGCGGCAGATGACTGATAACGCCACTCTGGCTTCTACAGCCAAGGTGGCTATTTTTGCTGCACTCAATATAGCCGATGAACTTTTTCAGAAGAGAGATCAATACGGAGAAATGGAAGAGAGCAACAGCAACGAAGTGACCAGGCTTGCCGATCGAATTGAACAGGTACTTGCCGAGTCATCTCATCCTTCCGTATCCATCTCCTCTGTAGCTTCAGGTTCTTTATCCTCAGCGGAAACCCCCGTTCTCCAGCAGAACAGCACATCCGGTCTATCGCAGTAAACTCCAATACCTGTTGCGATAGTACGTTTTAGAATACGGAAAGGATGTGCCGGCACTCTGCGCAGGGGTGATTTCGGTTCAGGTCATTATTCATGGCTGCATCCTGTACCGTTTTACATAAATGCAAACCTGCGCCTGAACAGGAGCTTACCATGGACATAGTAATACCTGCGTTAATTGCTATCATTACATTTTCACTTGGCTTCATTCTTCATAAATTGCTCATATCCAGAGAGATAAAAGGATCAGAAGCAGAAGCTGACAGGATAGTAACCGATGCAAAGCGTGAAGGTGAAACACTGAAGCGTGAAGCTCTTCTGGAAGGTCGCGACATTATTTCCAGAGAGCGAGTCAAAGCTCTGGAAGAATACCAGGAAAAGCGGATCAATCTTGATCGAAAAGAAAGCCAGATTTCAGGTGAAACAGAACGACTTGGAATCCTGAGGGAAAAACTCGATGATTCGCAGAAAGCTCTGAAAAAGCGTGAAACAGGTCTGTCAGAAACAGAGCAATCTCTCAACGCAAAGCATCAAAGAGTAACCAAGCTTATGGATGAGCAGAACAAACTGCTTGAGAAGATCGCTAATCTATCCAGGGGAGAAGCCCGAAAGCTCATGCTTTCCAATCTGGAGGAGGAGCTTCATCATGAAGCCGGAAGACTGACGCGAAAGATACTGGAAGCCGCTGAGAATAAGGCGGAAGAAGAGGCGCTTAAAATACTGTCCACTTCAATTCAAAGATGTTCAGCGGATTTTGTTGTTGAAAACTGCGTTTCAATCGTGAACCTGCCCAGTGATGACATGAAAGGTAGGATTATAGGAAGGGAAGGGAGAAATATCAGAGCTTTTGAGGCTGTGACGAATGTGGACGTTATTATTGATGATACTCCCGAAGCAGTAGTTATTTCCTGTTTTGATCCTGTAAGAAGAGAAGTAGCAAGAATAGCGCTTGAGAAACTTCTGGAAGATGGAAGAATACATCCGGGAAGAATTGAATCAGTCGTAGCCAAAGTATCTTCAGAGATGGAGAAAAAGATCAGGAAACTGGGAAATCAGCTTGCTCTTGACGCAAATGTTTCAGGTCTTCATCAACAGCTGATCAGACATCTTGGCAGATTGCGGTATAGAACCAGTTACGGTCAGAATATGTATCAGCATTCACTTGAAACAGCAAATATCTGCGGACTTCTTGCTTCAGAACTCAAGCTGGACCCGGTCATAGCCAGGCGTATTGGTCTTCTTCATGACATTGGCAAGGCAACTGATCAGGATATAGAGGGTTCGCATGCCGCTGTAGGCATGGAGCTGGCTCAGCGTTACGAGGAATCGCCTGTTGTATGTAATGCTATTGGCGCTCACCATGAGGAAATTGAGTGTAATTCGCTGTATGCGATTCTGATTCAGGCTGCTGATGCGGTCAGTTCGGCCCGTCCAGGAGCCAGGAGAGAAACACTTGAGCTTTACGTTAGAAGGCTTCACAAGCTTGAATCTATAGCCGATTCATTCGACGGAGTCAGAAAATCCTACGCAATTCAGGCGGGAAGAGAATTGAGAATAGCTGTAAAACCTGAACAGATTGACGACGATTCAGCTGCAGAGCTCGCACGGATAGTAGCAAGAAAAATCGAAAGCGACATGGAGTATCCCGGCCAGATAAAGGTTACTGTGATCCGGGAAACCAGAGCTTCTGAAACGGCTCGATAAAGTGAAAATATTATTATTTGGAGATGTGATCGGAAGGCCGGGACGGGAAGCGCTTATCTCGTATCTGAAAACCAGGGATTATGATTTTGTCGTTGCTAACGGTGAAAACGCGGCTGGAGGCTTTGGTCTAACAAGAGGTACTGCTATTCAGCTTCTTGAAGCAGGAGTTAGTGTTATTACATCAGGGAATCATATCTGGCAGCACAAGGATGTGCTGGAATATATAGATGAAGTAAACTGCCCTGTGCTGCGGCCCGCGAATTATCCTCCAGGGAATCCCGGTAACGGTTATATTGTTATTCGTGTTGATAATGTGAGAATCCTGGTAATTAACCTTCAGGGCAGACTGTTTATGCCGATGGCTCTTGACTGCCCATTCAGGACTGTGGATACTATAATCAGAAATAATCCGGGTGATGTAATAATTGTTGACATGCATGCTGAAGCCACAAGTGAAAAACAGGCGCTGGCTAAACATCTGGACGGTAGAGCAACAATTGTAGCCGGAACACATACACATGTACTTACCGCTGACGCAAGAATACTGCCTGGTGGAACAGCATGCATAACCGATCTTGGAATGTGCGGTTCCATGGATGGAGTAATTGGAATGGGCACTGAGGAAGCAAGACTCAGATTTATCACAGGCAGACATATCAGGCTGAAAGTTGCAGAGGGCAACACTTACGTGAATGGTCTTGAAGTGGTGCTGGACGATAAGTTGAATGTAGACGGATTGCGCACGATAAATGAGAGAATATGATTCGCTGCGGCTGAAAGAGAGCCTCTCCAGTACAGCTTTGTGGGTCGATCAGGAGCTTGATCAGATCTTCAGAAATCAGAAATCTATTTCCCGTCTTCCATTGTTTGCGGGTTATTCTCTTGGATCCGGAGGGAAGCGCATAAGACCTTTCCTCGTAAGGGCTGCCTGCTGCGCAACTGGAGGTAATCCGGACAGAGCCCTGCATGCGGCTTGTGCTGTGGAAATGATTCACACTTATTCACTTATTCACGATGATCTTCCCTCAATGGATAACGATGACCTTAGAAGAGGAAAACCGACACTTCACAGGACATGCGGAGAGAATCAGGCACTGCTTGCCGGCGATCTTTTACTGATTGAAGCCTTCGGAGTGCTTCTCCGAACCCCTCTCGGACCGGGAAGGGTCGCAGGGATGGTAAGGCATCTTGCTTCTGCTGCTGGCCCGGGTTATCTGGTCGGTGGTCAGTATATGGATATGTATCATCCTGCTGAAGCGGATATGGACTGGATCCGCTTGATGATAAGAGGGAAATCCGCTGCTCTTATTAGAGTTTCTCTGGAACTCGGAGCGTTGGCGGGCTCCGCAGATGATGAACTCATCAGCGAAGTTTCCATCGAAGGTGACAGGCTGGGATATCTGTTTCAGCTCACTGATGACATTCTGGACATTCGCGGGAGTACATCCGAGATGGGGAAGAAAGTCTCCAAGGATTCTGATCAAGGCAAGTGCAATCCAGTTACCAAACTTGGTCTGGATGCTGCGGAGTCAGAAGCTGAAGAGCTTTCATACGATATTGCCGAGGCTTTTTCAGGATTTATCGGAAACTGGGAAGACATTTCCTCACTGGCTCTGTATCTTCCGAACAGGAGGAAATAGGTTGATGTCCGTACTGGATGGAATAAGTTCTCCGGCTGATGTTTTGAAACTTTCCATGGAGGACAGGCTTGTTCTGGTCGATGAAATCAGAAATAGAATTATCAATGTGGTCCGCAGCACGGGCGGGCATCTGGCATCAAGTCTTGGTGTTGTTGAACTGACCGTTGCCCTCCTTTCCATTTACACGCTGCCTCAGGATAAGATCATCTGGGATGTAGGTCATCAGAGCTATCCCTGGAAACTTCTCACAGGCAGGGCTGATCGATTTCATACGATCAGACAATCGGGAGGTCTGAGCGGTTTCCCAAGAAGGGATGAAAACCCCTGTGATGCTTTCGGAACAGGACACAGTTCTACATCTATTTCTGCCGCTCTCGGGTTTGCTCTGGCGCGGGATATTACAGGGGAGAATCATAAAGTAGTCGCTGTGATCGGTGATGGCGCGATGACAGCAGGCATGGCTTTCGAGGGACTCAATCATCTGGGACATATCGGCACTGATATGCTTATCATTCTCAACGACAATGACATGTCTATTTCGCCCAATGTGGGCGCAATATCCAGGCACCTTACAGCACTTATTACCGATCCGCGATATAACCTGATCAAAAAGGAAGTCTGGAATGTTCTCGGCAAAATACCGTCTCTTGGTGAACGTGTCAGAAGTGTGGCTCATGCGGTCACAGCCGGATTGAAAAAAACACTTGTTACGCCTGACACCCTGTTTGATGATTTTGGCGTGCGATATATAGGTCCTGTTCCAGGAAATGATCTTGCTGCGATTACCGGGGTTCTTCAGCGGGTTTCGGAGATACCAGGTCCGGTTCTGCTTCATGTTGAAACCAAAAAAGGGAAAGGTTTCGAGCCTGCTGAGCTTGACGCAACCGGATATCATGGCGTATCCGCGTCATTTACCGACAAAGGAAACAAAAGAGAATCGTTCACTTCAGCTTTTTCAAGAACGATGGTTGATCTGGGCCGTTCCGATGAAAAAATAATTGCTGTTACTGCTGCAATGCCCGATGGAACCGGATTGAATGAGTTCGCGGTAAAATATCCTGATAGATTTTTTGATGTGGGTATTGCCGAGCAGCATGCTGTTACGCTCGCATGTGGTCTCGCATTCGGAGGTTTCAAACCTGTCGTAGCTATATACAGCACTTTTCTCCAGAGGGCGTACGATCAGGTAATACATGACGCTGCTCTTCAGAAAGCCCCCATTATTCTTGCTGTTGATAGAGGCGGTGTTGTGGGGGAGGATGGTCCTACTCATCATGGCATGTTTGATATTCCCATGCTTCTCCCTGTCCCTGGTATCCGTATCGGGGCTCCGAGAAATTGCGATCTGCTTGAAATGATATTAAGGACTTCAGTTCTTTTCGAAGAATTTCCTACAGCTATCAGGTATCCAAGAGGAGAAGAACCGGATATTCAATCTATCTCCCCTGAAACAGTATTGCCGGGGGAAGGTCAGCTTTTAAGAGAAGGGAAGGACGCTCTCGTAATCGGTGTGGGAGTTATGGCTCTATACGCCCTCAAAGCAGCAGATATCCTTGAAAAGCAGGGAATATCCGTTGCCGTGTTCGATCCAATATGGCTGAAACCCGCTCCTTTGAACAGCATTCGCGAAATTGCCGCTGCATGCGGCAAAGTGATAACAGTAGAGGATGGAGCAGCAATGGGCGGATTCGGTTTTCATGTGCGATCCATACTGTCCGATCTTAATATGCCTGTTCTCACATTGGGTTTTAAGGATGAATTTCAGACTCACGCCACAAGAGAAGAACTGCTGACGTTGGCAGGACTTGATTACAAATCATTAGCTGAGAGAATTGGTGGGTTTGTTGGACAATAACGTTAACTCTATTCCGATCAAGAACCTCTGTCTTTACGTAGACCGATTCAATCCTCCTTATGCCGGTCTGATTCAGAATATGCTTTCTATCTGTGAGAAATACGGGATCACGATCAGGTCAGCTTCTTCATCTGCCGATCACCTAAGCAGTTTCGATATTCAGGAGAGTGATCTGTGCGATATGGCAATCGTCCTCGGGGGTGACGGGACCATCTTAAGGGGAATGGATTACTATCGCACATTGTGCATACCTGTTCTGGGTATCAATGCCGGACAGCTGGGCTTTCTTGCCAGTGTCGAGCAGGTATCTCTGGAAAAGACAATAGCCAGGATTGCAAAGGGTGATTACATCGTCGAAGCACTGCCCATCCTTAAAGCCAAATTCCCCTCGGGTCATTGCCTTACTGCAGTGAATGACTTCAGTATCAACCGTTCCATGATGGGTGGGATACTGCATTTCGATCTGTTTGTGGACGACGCAAAGGTTGCGCATATGGTCGGCGATGGCATTGTAGTCTCTACTCCGCTGGGGTCTACCGCATACAGCCTTTCCTGTGGAGGGCCAATCCTCGACCCCGGACTGCCTGCTATCCTGATAGTTCCTATCTGTCCTCATTCTCTGTCCCTGCGGCCTCTTGTCGTGCCCGATAATCTGTCCGTTTCAATAGCAATAGGTGCTTTAAGAGGAACCGGACCTGTAGTTTCCGCTGATGGTGCTGCCTCAGGGACGCTCAGGGCCGGAGAAATGCTTTCAATAATCAAGGACTCAGGCTCATGCAGGATTGTAAGGTTTTCCGATCACCCGGGTTATTACGACAAGCTTGGACAAAAGCTCGGATGGGGATCGAGGGGATAGAATGCTGACTTGTCTTACTCTCAGGAATCTGGCGACCATCAGCGATACAACAATTGAATTTGAAGGTGATCTGAACGTTCTGACCGGGGAAACGGGTGCCGGAAAATCAATCCTGATTGACGGGCTGCTGCTGACACTCGGAGAGAGAGCTGATACCGGTCTGGTTCGCCCCGGCACAAGACTGGCAAGCGTCGAGGCTGTATTCCTGAACTCGGATGGATCGGAAATACTAATCCGGAGGGAAATTCGTGAGGGTGGGCGAAGCAGGATTTTCATCAATGATGAACTGTCAACTCTGGATGAAGTAAGAAAACGGGTCTCTGGAATCATTGATCTTCATTCACAGCGCTCGACTCCTGCGCTGCTTGTTCGCAGAAACCAGCAGACAGCGTTCGATGAATTCGGTGGAAATTCCAGTCTGGCAGGTAATCTTTCTTATTTGTTTGAGGAGTACAGATCGCTTCTTCAGCGTCTGGATGATCTGCATGAAAACCAGGAGAAAAATCTGGAATCAAGAGATCTTATCAGGCACGAACTTTCACTGATAGAGAACTTGAATCCCTCTCTGGAAGATTACCGGAGTCTTGTAAACGAGCGAAAAGAATTAAAAGCTTCAGAGAACAGTGTTGAAACTCTTCATGGCATCGTAAACGCGATATCAGATGATGATGGAATACTTGCCGCGCTAGGAAAATTCCGGAACGAACTTGAACAAACCGATATTGAACTCCACGAAACCATCGAACTGATCGGGCAGGCTGAAATCTCGCTTACCGAGACCAGTTCTTCCTGCAGCGCAATTCTCGGAAGGATTGAAAGCGCTCCCTGGAGGCTGAAAGAGATCGACGACAGGCTGGACGGCTATTCGGAACTGCTTGGAAGATGCGGAGGTTCTCTTGACATACTTCTACAGAGGAGGAAAACACTTAAGGAGGAGCAGGAGAGGTACGAATCTTTTGAGCGTGAACTGCAGGATCTGGAAGCTATGGTTCCAGGGAAGGGCAAGAAGCTGCATGAAACCGCGGAGCAGCTCTCGGTCTCCAGAGAATCGACAGTGAAGAAACTTCGGAATTGTGTTCAGAAGGAACTGAGGCTCCTTGGTATGCCGGATGCGGTCTTCAGCGTGATCCTGCATAACCCGCCGCTGAACAGAAGCCTGACATCAGATGAAAGGACTGTCTGTTCAGATGGATATGAAATACCTGAATTCTACTTCAGTGCGAATAAGGGCATGAAACCCGGTTCACTGGCCTCTGTCGCAAGCGGAGGAGAATTGTCCAGGGTGAGCCTGGTTCTTAAACTGGCACTCGCCAGCGTCAGTCAGGCACCAACCATGGTCTTCGATGAAATAGACAGCGGTATCGGAGGAGAAACCGCGAATCTGCTTGCGGATTCACTTAAAAGAGCATCAGAGAACAGGCAGGTTATCGTAATAACTCATCTGGCCCAGATCGCGTCAAAGGCTGGAAGACATCTTGCGGTGTCCAAGGAACTGCATGATGATCTGCCCTCAACCAGTGTGAGAGAATTAACGGGCAAACAGAACAGAATCCCGGAACTTGCGCGCCTGCTCGGTGGAGGAGACGCAGCCACGGAGCATGCTGAGAAGATGCTTGGCGGCTTCAGGTCATTATCAGCCAAGGATGGTGACGGCTCATGAAAGGGCCTGTATTAAATCTCCCCAATATTATCAGTCTCTCAAGAATACCAATGGGATTTGCCGCGTGTTTCTTCCTTGTTTCCAGAGCTATTATTCCCACATCCATTATTCTCATTGTGGGGATCTTTTCTGATTTTCTCGATGGAATTATCGCCAGAAGGACAAATTCTATAAGTGACTGGGGAAAAATATTTGACCCTCTTGCGGATAAGATCGCCATGACTGCTTTCATCATTACTCTTGGTTTTCTCGGTGCAGTTCCGATCTGGTTCATCGCGGTTGCCCTGTCTCGAGATATTCTCATTGCTTTCGGAGGGCTTTACCTCACAAAGCGTCTTGGATCGCCTCCCGCTTCGAACATCTGGGGAAAACTCTCAACACTCATACTTTCGATCTACATGACCATAGCCGCGATCTGCTATATGCTTGACATAACACTATGGTCTTCCAATCTGGTGTTTGCCGGACTTGATCCTGTGGGTCTGGTTTCTTTTGCGTTTGTGCTGACAAGCTTTTTTGTCTATTTTTCTGAGTCCGTAAAACAAATCCGGAATGTATGATCCGGGAAGACTTTCAGCTGACGGGAGCATCGATACTTGTATCTTAAAAGGCTGGAGATAGTTGGATTTAAATCATTTGCGGATGCCTTTGAGCTGGAATTCCGTAAGGGTATCTCCTGTATTGTCGGGCCTAACGGTTGCGGGAAAAGCAATATCGCTGACGCGATAAGATGGGCACTCGGATCCCAGAGTCCATCTGAATTGCGAGCCGATCGCATGGAGGATGTGATATTTTCCGGAACAGTTGACAGGAAACCGCTCGGGATGGCTGAGGTTATCCTGACTTTCGACAATTCAAAACGGGAACTTGATCTGGATTTCGATGAAGTTTCAGTTACAAGAAGACTCTTCCGATCCGGAGACAGCGAGTACCTTCTGAACGGTAACCGATGCAGACTCATGGATATTACCGACCTGATAGTTGACAGAGGGCTCGGAAGCAATGGCTACTGGATTCTAGAGAGAAACATGACCGAGACTATTATCGAAAGCGGTCCGACTGACAGAAGATTTCTCTTTGATGAAGCCGCCGGAATCGTCAAATACAAAATACAGCGCCACAGAGCGGAACTGAAACTTAACGGCGCAGGTGCCGATCTGGAAAGACTTGATGACATTATTTCCGAAGTTGACAGGAATGTCCGATTACTCAAAAAACAGGTGGCTGATTTCAGACGGTGGGAGAGATCTGAAAAACGTGTAACAGAAATCCAGGGACTCATGGAGCATCGCAGCCTCCAGGTATCACAGAACAGATTGAAACAACTGGAGAAGCGTCTCAAGGAGAGCCTGGGACATGAACAGAAATACTCGGCTTCAGTAGCAGCCGCTGCAGCCAGATTGAGCGAGGCCAGAACTTCTCTCGAGACGGTTCAGTCACAGCTTGACAGAGAACATCAGCAATGTTCCATGCTTGACTCAGAACTCGGGAAAGTACGTGAACAGCTTGCGGTTACCGAGGAGAGAAGAAAATATACAATAGAACAGGCGGAGACAGCTGAAAAGGGATCAGCGCTGGAAACAGAAAGAGCTGCGAATCTTGAAAAAAAGGCTGAGGTTCTGCTTGTCGAGCAGACCTCACTCGAGAGCCGGATCAAATCCGCTCGAAGTATCGCGGAGAAAGCTGCCGCGGAAACCTCACTGAAGGAAAACAGCTACAAAAGATTGTCTGCTGAACTTGAGAAACTGAAATCAGAGTACAGAGACAGTGCTGAAAGCTTACGCTCTCTCCAGGAAGAATACGCGGATCGCCTCAGAAGAATCGAAAGAGCGAAGCAGGAAGTAGAGCATGCTCTGGAGAGAAAAGAAGAACTTGAGAAAGCAATTCAAAGGATCAGCGATAACCTTGTTGAATCGAAGAAAGAGCTTTCAGGGGTTACCACAGAAAAAGTTGAGCACGAAAGCAGACTTGAAAAGGAAAAGGAATCTCATAAGAAGATCGCGGAGAAGATTGCCGGAATAACGGATCGGATCAGATCCGGTGAAATGGAAGCAGGCCTTCTGAAGGCAAAAATTGAAAGCCTCAGAAAAGCTGATTCCGAATCTGATTCCAGTGATTTACTCATTTCATCAGGTTTGTCTGTTCGATCCGGAATGGGAATAGCTGTCGGCGCATGGCTTGATTCGTTTCAGGACTCAATTATCTGCGACGGCAGGATTCTCCCTGAGGGTTCAGGCGGAAAAAGATATTTTCTGAGCGTCAAAGAACTATATAAGCCCGTAATTCCGGATGAATCGATATGGCTGCCTGACTGTCTGGAGGAGAATTCTCCTGACGGCTTCAGAGCTTTGTTTTCAGGATGCATTGTTGCTCCCGATAGAAAAACCGCAGCGGAATGGTTCTTCAGCGGTATTGATCTTGATATAGTCACAAGAGACGGTGATCTGTTCAGGAAAGACGGCCTTGTAAGGCTCGGGGTTCCCGAATCAGGCGGAGGAGCAATTGAGCGCGAAGCGCTCGCCGGAGAAGCTGATGAAATGCTGCTGGCACTGAAAAAGAAACTTGGCGCTGGTCGGGAACAGGAGAGCCGCCTGAGAGAAACCGAGATCGAATTATCATCTACTCTTGAAGAAATTCACGGTGGGATCATCGCCAGTGAAAAAAATGAAGCTTCACTTCAGGCGACAGTTAAGGGTCTTGAAAGCAGGATTGGTGAACTTGCATCCGAGAAGGAGACTCTCGAAGCAAGCCTTCCAGGTATCAGGAAGGCTTCGGAAGATCAGAAATCGGAAGAGCCCTCAGAAAGAATTGAAGAATGCCGCGCAATCCATAATAAGCAGGCAGATATTCTTGAGAAAATTGAGGCCGAGCGGGACAATCTTACTATTGATCTTAACAAAGCCGTTCGAGAAGATAATGCCGCGTTGATCGAACTGTCTTCTCTCGAGTCATCTCTGAAGCAGATAGGACTTGATCGTGCAAGACATCTTTCCGACGCTTCGGAATCAAGGGAAGGAAGCCGTACACTTAAAGAGAAAGCCGGTTCTCTGCTTGATGGAAAGATCACGATTGACAAATCTATCAAGGAACTTGAGGAGCAGAGGGGAGATATCTCCGAACGCAGAGAGGAAGCCGAAAAAAGCAGAACGGCCGCAAGCAGCAGCAGAGCGGAATGGCTTGAGAAAACAAGACAGATTGAAGATGAGCTTTCGGAACATAGAGAGAATCTGTCTTCTGCCAGAGAAGAAAGAGCTGCTCTTTCGGGTGAATCGGAAACAGTAAGAGGACTTGTTGATGAACTCAGGGAGAAAGAGTTCGTTCTCCCCGAGGAGAACAGCAGGTTCTGGGACTACTCAGATGAAAATATCGAGAAGGAACTGAACAAGCAGATCGGCTACCGGGAGAATCTCGGCCCTGTAAACATGCTTGCTGTTCCGGAGTTCGAGGAAGCCAATAAAAGAATTACTTTCCTGAAGGATCAGAGGGACGATCTCAACAAAGCCAGAGGATCCCTTATGGATGCTATCAGAGAGATCAATCAGACAGCCGCAAAGAAGTTCGATGAGACTTTCATTGAAGTGAAGAAGCACTTCAAGGATATGTTTACCAGCCTTTTCGGCGGGGGAGAAGCTGATATAATGGCACTTGATTCAGAAGATCCTCTTGAAGGCGGTATACAGATAGTTGCCAGGCCCCCGGGAAAGAAACTTGAGAATATCACAGCTCTTTCAAGCGGCGAGAGAGCCATGACCGCTGCCGCGCTGCTGTTCGCTCTATACCTTGTTAAGCCGTCTCCTTTCTGTGTACTGGACGAGCTGGACGCGCCGCTTGATGATTCAAACGTTGACAATTACGTAAATCTTCTCAAAGGATTTGTAGACAGAACCCAGTTCGTTGTGATAACGCACAACAAGCGCACTATGGAAGCCGCTGACCGCCTGTTTGGAATAACAATGGCCGAACAGGGTGTCTCATCCATGACATCTGTCAGCCTTGAAATCGCCGAACAACTGAGCGACAGCTGAGGAGCTTTGTTGATTTGAGTCTTTCGAGTAAACTCAGACGAAGCAGAGAAGCGCTGGCGGGCAGGCTCAGTCAGCTTTTCAGCTCCGGAAGTATTGATGAAGGTGTTCTTGAGGATGCTGAGGAAATTCTTCTAGGAAGTGATCTCGGCTGGGAACTGACCGAGAAGATAATGCTTGAACTCCCTGGAAGGATCAAAAAGCCGGGGCAGGGATGGAAAGAAGCTCTTGCCGGGATTCTGAGAGAAAGTGTGCCTGTTCGCCCGGCCTCCAGGACAATCAGTGCTCGGCCAAGGGTGATCATTGTGGTTGGAGTTAACGGTGCTGGAAAGACAACTACAATCGCCCGCCTGGCCGCGAAACTCCAGAAAGAGAATAGCAGAGTTCTTCTTGCATGCGCTGATACGTTCAGAGCCGCTGCAGCCGAGCAGCTTGAAATATGGGCTGATAAACTGGGAACAGCGGTTATTACACAATTACCCGGATCTGATCCCGGCGCGGTAGCATATGATGCTGTTAAACGGGGGTTGAGCCGGGATTACGACATTGTGATTATCGATACTGCAGGAAGGCTTCCCAATAAAAAGGGACTACTGGCTGAACTCTCCAAGATTCACAGAGTCTGTGGTAAAGCGATGGAATCAGCGCCTCACGAAGTGCTCCTGGTTCTTGACGGTACCGTAGGGCAGAACGCAAGAGCACAGGCAGAGCAGTTTCTGGAAGCGATTCCGGTAACCGGGCTCGTAATTACAAAACTCGACGGAACTGCAAAGGGAGGATCAGTGCTGGCTATGGCCAGTCAGATGGATATCCCCGTTGAATACATCGGGGTAGGGGAGAGCAGTGACGATCTTCTTGAATTCGAACTGGATTCATTTATTGGAGCCCTGCTGGATATCGAGGAAGGTGAATCTTGATTCTGAAGCTGGAATCGCTCTGCAAGAGCTTCGGGAAGAAAAATGCCGTATCTGATCTGTCTCTGGAAATTCCATCCGGAGAAGTATTCGGGCTTCTGGGTCCTAACGGAGCGGGTAAGACAACAACTCTGAAAATGATCAGCGGGCTTGTAGTCCCTGACAGCGGAAGAATAGTTGTTGATTCAGTGGATGTATCTGTTGACCCTGAAAGCGTGCATGAACGGATTTCCTATGTGCCTGATGAGCCGACAATGTACTCGAAATTGTCGGGCAGAGAATTCCTGCGATTCATTGGAAGAATGAGAAGCATCCTACCGGATGACCTTGAGGAGAGAATTGCGTTTCATGAAAAGCTCTTTGATATGGAGGACTGGCTGGACAGCAGAGCCGAGAGCTATTCTCACGGGATGATACAGAGAGTAGTGCTTTCATCGGCCTTCATATCCCGGCCAAGACTATACGTTATCGATGAGCCTCATGTTGGTCTTGATCCGGCCACTGCCGAAACATTCAACAGAATGAGCCGCGCGGCCGCTGTTTCCGGAGCAGCGGTGCTGATTTCTACTCATACTCTTCCGGTTGCGAAGGTGCTCTGCGACAGATTGGGCATCATTCATGAGGGCAGACTGATCAAGACGTTCATAACAGACGAGATCAAAGAGAAAGATCTGCAGGATATCTTTTTCGAAATAACCGGAACAGGTCCAGCCAACGTAACCAACTTCTTCTAAGGGACGTACCACACTTCTTCAACTTGTGAGAGAAAATACGGTGTTCTGAGATATTAAATGGGCAGGAACCAGGTCAGCTTGCTGAAAACAGTGAAGTCAGGCTCTCCGTATTCTCCGGTAATTTCATCAGGATCCGCGTTTTCACCGGCCATGAAGTAGAACATGCTGCCCGGCTTGAATTGCCAGCTGAGAAGAATGTTCATCCAGTGATCATTACTCTCAGAAGCTTCGGAAAGCCCGTAATCCGATTCGAACCTTGAAATCTGAGAAACCAGTGACAGGCTTAGATCCGTATTGAACATATAGCTGCAGCTTAACTCAAGTGATTTCCAGTCAGTATCTCTTGTGTCCCATGCTTCACTGTCCCAGTTGTATCTTAATGCGTTCGAAGTTGTGCTCCAGTCGATGTCTGCCTCTATTGAAACATGGGGAGCAGGTTTCAGATTAAACCATGTCCCGAGCGATCTGCTTGTGCCGTTACGGTAAGTGCTGCCGTATCCCCAAAAGTAGAAATAGAGTGTCTTTCTCGAGTCCGTTGAACTGTTGAAGTTCCATGATATACCCTGATCGTAAGTGATGCCATCAGGTCCTTCGTATCTGTCGAACCATGATCCCCTGTAACCAATACTGCCACTGATATGGTACCTGTTGCGAAATGAAACACCTGAATTCAGATTGATGTTTCTGGACGTAATCTCTCCACCCGGTATCTGATTGTAGTGGCCGTAAATATTCACCCAAGCATCCTGCAGTGCTGGATTGCCGGTGAATGGATGGAACAGCCTCATATTCGCCCATGAATTCACATCTCCGGTAGATGTAGTATACCCGATCATATTCGCGTTGAAATTATCTTCTCTGTAAGAAAAACCGGCTGAACAGTTCAGTCTTTCATTCTTGAAATTGTAGTTTCCCCTGTATGCAAGATTGTCTGACCATTCTCCTGCAGAGGAATTCCAGGTGCCGCCAAGGGCTCCATAGAGAGTATGCAGATCGGCTATTCTAATCTGAGCGTCGAGAGCGCCGGATCGTCCGTACGAGTAATCCCGATTCTCCTGCTGAGGAATATCGGTGCTTGTCATGCTCGCACCTACGTATGTGCCGTCGTCGAATTCTCTTAATATTCGAGTAACAAAGTAGTTCGTAGACGGTTCCATCATTTCTCCGTCTTCAGAAATCCTGCCTGTATATGCTTCAAGAAGTCCGAATCTGAACCCGTCAGAAGCTCCTGTCAGTTTTGCACCGCCAAGAATGGGGATGATTTCGCCATTAGACGCAACCGCGCCTATCCGTCTGGAATAGAAAAGATTGAAAGGGAGATCGAACAGATCAGCTCCTTCAAGGAAAAATGGTCTTTTTTCCCTAAGAAAAGATTCCCAGTGTGACAGATTTACTTCATCAGGATCAGCTTCTATCTGTCCGAAATCAGGATTAATAGTAAGGTCAAGTGAAGCATTGGTTGAAATTCCAATTCTGCAGTCCAGACCTGCATTTCCCCATAGATCCCACTCATCCTCTGAATCAGGCAGGTACTTAATCTTCCCGGCTCCATAGGGCCTTAGTTCAATCCGTCGGCTGTCAGGAAGGTTGTTCAGTCCATGAAGTTCACCGAAATCCCTGATATATATCCAACCGTTATCACCCATCCTGAAAAGAAAAGCGCTTTCATTTGTGCGGCTTATGGTCCTTTTGATGTTCACGCCCCAAACCTGTTCAGTATCATCAGAGTAGCGCAGGACTGCGAAGGGAATGGCATATTCCGCGGTCCAGCTCGAATCGGATGAAGCGGTGGCGCTTTCCCATACCGCATCCCAGTTCGAGTCCCATCCACCTACTTCGCACAATCTTCCGTCCTGCTGGACATTCTCGATATTCGTGAAAAAGAAGTAGGCGTTGTTATCGTCGTTAAATGTATCAAGCCAGACACCGATCCATTCACTTGAGCAATCATGATCTCTGGGAGTCAGAGCTCTTGTAAATTGTTCCGGATGGCTGTCATGCATGGTGAGTGCGACATAAAGCGCTACGTCGTCGTACAGCAGCCTGATTTCAGTGTGTTCAGACATGGGTTCACCACAGTCCGGTCTGTGCTGAATGAAATCCTCATTCACCGGAATCGCGAGTTCCCAGATATCTTCGTCCGGTATACCGTCTATTTCTGGAGCCTCATCAACCCGTACAGCCTGTACTGTTATCTGGGAATAACCGGTACCTGTAATAAAAAGCAGAATGATAAGAAATGTATGTCTATTCACGCAATCGTCCTCTCTGATTCATTCACTGATGCCCGGAGGCTGAATGCTTAAAGATAAACAATTTAATCCCAATTTCCTAAAATTTCCCAGTATTTCCTGAGTCTGAGAGGGTTGCAGCTATAAGAATCCATGTGTATTTACACCCGGTACAGTCTTATCTTACTTTGAACTGTAATCTTGAAAGGGGATCTGAGAATGAAGTATCCGGGTTTGATAATGATACTGCTTGCAGGCTTATCGGTTGCGGGTAATCCCGGTCTTTTAATTGTACCCGGAGAGAGAGTCGGAATTGTTCCTCTTGATATTTCAAGGGTGGAATTGGGTGACCTTGTGGGAGATGAAGCCCTGATCGATACAACTGTTCACCTTGGAGAAGGATTCATGGCCCCTGGAGCACTGGTGTTTCCAGGAACGAAAAGAGAAATTGAAATTACCTGGTTTGATTCTTTGATGAATGCTACAGTTGGAATTACTGTGACAGGTGAAGCCTATGAGACGTTCGAGGGAATTCGCATCGGAATGTCCCTTACTAATGTCAACTCTCTTCTGGGTGAATTCAGACTCCTGGGATTTGCATGGGATTATGAAGGGCATGCAGATTTTTCCGATACTTCACTTGGAGATGGAATATATGCTGTATTCTACGCTGGTGAGCGTAATACGCCTGAAAGGCTGGAAGCATGGGAATCGGTTCTGGGGGACAGATGGTTCAGTTCACTCAATTCAGGTATGGTGAATCTTGATCCTCGCATTGCAAGTATAAGTATTTACAGCTCCTATTGATATCAATGATACAGCCTGATTTGATTATAGACAGTATTCTGACAGGACCTATTGATGTAAACTGCTACATCATCGGCTGTCCGGTATCCGGCGCCGCTGCTGTAATAGATCCGGGCGGTCATGGGGAAAGGATACTCGAAAGGCTCGAATACAATAAGCTGACTCCTGCTGTTGTCATCAATACTCATGGGCATTTCGATCATGTCGGAGGGAATGCTTACCTGATGCGGGAGACTGACGCAGATCTTCTTCTACATGCTGCCGGTTTGCCCTTTCTTCAGAGAGCAAGGGAACATGCCGACATGTGGGGTATGGAATTTGAGGATTCTCCTGAACCTACGCGCCTGCTCCAGGGTGGTGAGATTCTTGCAGTTGGTAACCTGAAACTTGAAATCATTCATACACCTGGTCACTCACCTGGAGGAATAAGTATTTACTTACCAGGGCATGTCTTTACCGGTGACGCATTATTTGAGGGATCCATAGGCAGAACTGATCTTTCCGGAGGAAACCTTGAAGAGCTTATATCCTCGATCAGGGAGAAGCTTCTTGTTCTTCCATGGGAGACAGTTGTGCATCCCGGACATGGTCCCGAAACAACGATTGAGAATGAGAAAAGATACAATATGTTTCTACGTTAGCGCAGTACTCCGGTAATCATTCTGAATCTGCTGTCAGCACCCTCGAAACCGGGCTCAACAGTATTCAGGATAATTGCCGCCAGACTGTCTCCTGCAACGTATACGTCTCTTATTCTGTATTCCGACACATATTCGTATCCCGGTTCGGGAGAAGAATCCATCTGAAACAGAAGCATCTCACCGGATTGATCCGTAATTATCGTTTCAAGGAGAACCGGACAGTCGAACATAGTCAGCCACTCCGGTGAGGATTCAGGCATCTCCTGATGATTACGGAGTTGAAGAATGTATTCGGGACCCGTGTATGAATATGTTCCCAGCCATGTTACAAATGACGCTCTATCCGGTACAGCGTCTCTGTCCGTCAGAGGATGATGGATACAGTGCATACCAGTGTTTCCAGAGGAAATTCCCAGGCTGTCAAGAAGAGCCTGTGACAATGCACGAATTGAGTCTCTGGCTGGATTATCGGAATTAAGGAAAATCTTTTCCATGCCATCAGAATATAAAAGCTCCTCAGACCAGAGGATTCTGTATCTGTGAACTACACTGTCATCAGGCACCGATTTGATAGTAAGCTCAGCCCCCGGAGCACCGCTTCCATCCGATATCCAGTACTGTTCCATTGCTGCGAACATTCCGTCGTCAGAAAATCCCAGAAATTCCACTGATGCAAGGTGTGCTGCTCCCGATATCCCGGCAGAGAGGAACAGTATCAGAAAACAGAATGGACCGTATTTCATTTCTACCTCCGTTTATTCTCTATCCGAATGTGGCAAGTTTATTATGAAAAACTCCTTTCCGGTCAACTGAAGGCTGGTGAATTGTACTGGCTGTAGATAACCTTTGATTTTCTTCATACTTTAGAATAGTTTAACACAGACGGCAATTCTGAATCCTGTCAGGTTTATGAAAGGAATCCTGTGAGTAAAAAAAATGCTGTTTCCGAAAATGGTGTGCTGGAAACGATCAATCCCTGTACCGGAAAGATAATAGAATCATGGCGTGAGCATACACCGTTCGAGATTCAAGGTATTATCACTAAAACTCAAAGTGCATTTCTGGAATGGAAGAAAACCTCGCTTCAGAATCGTGCTGATGCGCTCATCCGTCTGGCGGCGCTGCTTGAATCGAGAAAAACTGATCTGGCCATGCTCATGGCCATGGAAATGGGGAAACCTCTTGCTCAAGGGGTATCAGAAGCTGAGAAGTGTGCATGGGTTTGCAGATATTACGCGGAAAATGGGTCGGAATTCCTTGAAAATGAGATTATCAAAACCGATGCCGGTCTGAGTTATGTCTGCTTTCAGCCTCTTGGAGTAATATTCGCAGTGATGCCCTGGAATTTTCCATTCTGGCAATTATTCAGATTCGCGGCTCCCGCTGTTATGGCGGGCAACGGATTTCTTCTGAAACATTCGCCGAATGTTACCGGATGCGCTTTGATGATCAAGAAGCTGTTTCATGACGCAGGTTTCTCTCCTGATCTGATTGGAGTTCTGCTTATCTCTGAGAAGCGTGTACCTGAAGTATCTGCAGGGGTTATTGCTGATCATAGAATTAAAGCTGTTACTCTCACCGGAAGCGGTCAGGCTGGAAGAGCTGTTGCGGCGGTTGCCGGGGCAGAAATCAAGAAGTGCGTTCTTGAGCTGGGCGGGAGTGACCCGGCAATTATTCTGGAGGACGCTGATCTGGATCGCGCAGCTCGGATCTCTGCGTTTTCAAGACTGATAAATGCCGGACAGAACTGCATTGCTTCAAAAAGATTCATAGTTATTGAAACAGTTTACGATGAATTCATAAAGCTTTTAGTGAAGGAGATGACTTCCGGAAAGATGGGAAATCCGCTGGATGAAGAAACATCCCTTGGGCCACTGGCGAGATACGATCTTCGAGATCAGCTTCATCAGCAGGTGACAGAGAGTATTGCAAAGGGTGCTGAAGTGCTGGCCGGAGGAGAAATCCCCGAAACGCAGGGAGCCTTCTACCCGCCTACAGTACTTGGAAACTGCCGAAAAGGTATGTCTGTTTTCGATGAAGAAACGTTCGGACCAGTTGCTGCTGTCTGTCCGGTAAAGGATGAAAATGAAGCGATTGATCTTGCAAACAGTTCACATTTCGGGCTTGGCGCATCCGTGTTTACATCCGATACTGCCAGAGGAGAGAGAATTGCGCTGAAGCTTGAAGCGGGAGCCTGCTTTGTTAATGCATTCGTTCGATCTGATCCGAGGCTTCCATTCGGAGGTATCGGATTATCGGGATTCGGGCGGGAATTGTCTCGAAACGGGATGCTGGAATTCATGAACTGTAAAACAATCTACATCGATAAATGAACAAATGGAAATGTGATGCAGCCGGGTTAAGTTGAAGAAGTGTGCTACGTCCCTAAAGAGAGATTGTAGACGCGGGATCTGCGGTGAAGACGTTTTTCATAGAGTTTCCACATTGCCTGGATTTTCAGGTTGTCTTCAAGTTCATGATTGCTTTCCGCGTACTCTATACCTCTGGCAAGAGCACTTAATCCCATTTCGTAGGATAGCAGCACATCAATGCCCTGACCCTGAAACTCGGTTCTGATCCCGGCCAGATAGAAATCCAGTACATTACTTTTCTTCATTTCCTTCAGCAGGTGAATGAACCCGGTTGGAAACAGGTGTCCTTTCGCTTTCTGGAAAGCCCGGGACAGATTCGGCATGGCTATTATGAAACCCACGAGCCTGTCATCTTGAGCTGCCAGTTTTATGAACTCGGGATCGACCTGTCCGAGGTATGTTTTGATGTAATACTGGATCTCCTGTTCATCGAGAAGAGTTGTGCCATACAGTTCAGCGTATGTTTCGTTCAGAACATCGAAGATCTGGTGGCCCCATTTTTTCGCCAGAACCTTTGTAGATTTCTCATTGAAAACCCTCACCTTGCCCCGTTTTTTGATCAGGTCCGCAATTCTCCTGATCCTTTCAGGCATAGAGTCCGGAACGGTTATCCTGTACTCAACGTAGTCAACCTCTTTTTCATATCCTCTTGATTTGATGAAATCGTTGTACCATGGAGGATTATAGCTTCCGGCTATCGGTGGTAACTCCTCGAATCCTTCAACAAGAAAACCGGTCGAATCGTTATCCGTGAATCCCATTGGACCGGAAATTTCGTTCATTCCCTGTTCGAGAAGCCATTTCTCCGCTTCGTTCAGGAGAGCGTTCGCGGTTTCACGATTGTTCTCACACTCGAACCATCCGAATCTGCCGCATTTGCGATTAAGCTTTTCCACATACCTTCTGTTGACAATTGCAACAATCCTGCCCACAGGCTTTCCATCGCGCCAGGCAAGAAAGAACTGTACCTTGCAGTAATTGAAAGCCGGATTCTTTCCAGGGTTGAACTGAGCTTTTTCATGCATAATCAGCTGCGGTATCCAGAGAGGATCTTCTTTATAAAGCCTGTAAGGCAGCATGACAAAAGTATTCAGGTCTTTTTTCGATATAGCAGGTTTTATTTCAAGAGGCATGTTTTGCTCCTTACGTATGCCAGTATATAGTGAATCTAAGCGCCAGTCCGATTTGGTCAAATACCCTGGAACATATTTCCACATACGGACTAATGATATTTGTCGGCTGAATTAAGCCATGGAGGTATTATGAACCATTCATACAACAGAAAAGGACATCGCAAGTATCTGCCAACCGCGTTCGGAGTGCTGATCGCTTCCGGGTTTCTGCCTTCTTTTACCGCTTCTTCGCAGACCGTCAATAATGATGACACCGGACAGAATGACTCAACCACACCAGTTCATTCAAATCTGCAGACATTATTTACCAGAACATCCGCTCTTTGGAGTAATCCGCAATGGCAGACCTTCAAGATGCTTTGGAGAAAGCTTGACAGTTTTTCTCCAGGTACTAGAGATTATTCTGACAGCAATTATGCGGAAAGGGTGAATAAGTTAAGAAACCAGCTGAATATAGCATTTCAGGAACTCAGAATGGTTTCGGAAGAAACCGGTATAGATTCCGTTGAACTTTCTCTTCTTGAGATGCTCGCATATAACCGACTTGATTATCTGTCGTATGGATCACAGCTGTTATTAACCAGAATGATGCCGCCGCCTGTTTCGGAACAGACCGATAGCCTGCTTCCTCAGATCGAAGCGAGAATCGATACTGTTACCAAACTTCGCGAATGCGGATTAATAAGCAGAGAAGAAATGACAACCGCCTTTGATAACATGATATCATGTATTGATACTTACTGTGTTCTTAGAATGATCAGCAGAGGGATGCTCTATTCATCTCCGGCATGGTATTCACTATGGCCTGAAGAAGTGAGTGAGATCCAGACAGCTTTCGACAGCATCCGGACCGCTTCACTTGCTGAAATTGAAAAGAACGGAGAAACTTACGAGGGTCAGTATCGGGATACATATGACGCATTTATAAGAATAGAGAACGATCTTCAGAATACCATTGCCGGATTACCCGCACTTAACGATCTGCTTCTGGATCTGGAGCTGTTCTAGACCTTGCATTTCGCTGATCCAATAATAGTTTTCGAAGTTACTCCTCGATGCAATCTTGAATGCAGATTCTGCTATAACGTCTGGAAATCCAGGGACTATTCCATTCCTGTTGAACTTCCATTGGAAAAGATCGCTCTTCTCGCCGACTCAATTGTAGCTGCTCATCCGGTTTCTGTTGCTTTGACAGGAGGAGAACCCCTCCTTCGCGAGGATCTCGCAGATATCGCTATGCTGTTCAGGTCTAGAGGTATAAAAGTTGGAGTCGTTTCAAATGGCATCCTGCTCGATACGGAATCCGCAGAAAAGCTTACTGACGCCGGTGTCAGCTGGTTTGACATTTCAATTCCTTCCATATCCGAAGCAGGCTACTACGGACTTACAGGGTTCGACGGATTCGCGAAAGTTAAGAGGGCAATGCTTGCTGTAAAGAGTGCTGGGGCCAGTTTGATCGTGTCTCACATTATGACTTCGCTGAATGAAGGCGAAGCTGGAAAAGTCATCGAGCTTGCTTTTGCTCTCTCTGCGGATGCGGTTGCTCTGAACAGATTCGTCCCCGGAGGCGAGGGGCACAGGAATCCTGATCTGCTTCCAGCATTGATGCAGCTTGATAACAGCCTGAGTGCTGCCTCCAAAAAAGCTTCTTCTCTTGGGATAACCGTATACGCTTCAATTCCTGTTGAGGATTGTCTGCTTCGACATGACAGATATCCCGGAATTGAATTCGGATCCTGCGTGTGCGGAGAAAGAAAATGGGCTGTCGACCCATCCGGAGGACTAAGAATCTGTGAACAGAGTCCTGAGATTCTTGGCAGTCTTCTTGAATCCTCTTTTAAGGATCTTATTGAAAACCCTGCTGTAGCTGAATTCCGCAGGAAATCCAGGATGCCGGATTGCGAGAAATGTTCGCGGTACAGTAAATGTGGAGGCGGGTGCAGATTTATTTAGTCCGCCATTTCCAATTCGGATTTCAGTTGTTAAGATAAGAGGTTGAGTATTTCCTTCCTGAATTGAAATAGATATTATGAACTGCGCGAAAGGGTAAATATACTGTTCACCGAAAAGACCATACTTCGGAAATACCTGAAAGAGAACAGCTGGATACCATACTTGATTGTTTTTGCAGCTGGTCTTGCACTTCGCCTGATATGTATCGGCTCAAAGAGCCTGTGGGTTGATGAAGCATACGCCGCGGGACTCATGGACAGAAGCATTACTGATCTGATCGCAATGTCTACGGCAGGTTCACCACATCCGCCGCTGGCCTTTATGTTCATCAAACTTTCAACAATAGTATTTGGAAACAGTGAAGCGGGATTAAGGGTAATTTCAGCTCTTGCTTCGGCTATGGCCGCCATCCCGCTTATGGCTTTCATTTCACGCAAAATAAACATGAAATCTGCTTTCTGGGCAGGATTGATCTGGGCCGTTTCACCGTTCGCTGTCTCTCTCGGACAGGAAGCCTGGCTGTACGGTATTACAGCATTTTTCGGGTTTCTTTTTATTGATATCGCGGATAGAGCATGGCATGGAAACAGGAGAGCCGCGTTTGCTCTTATTCCCGTAGCGTTGATAGGAATGCTCATTCAGCATCTTTTTGCGCTGTATATTGCAGCCGGATTCGGGCTCTATTTCACGGTATCCCGCCAGGATCGGCTTAAATTCAGTCGATTTGTTCTTATGATCTGCCTGTTTCTGCTGTTCTATTCACCCTTCTGTTTGCTCTTGATCAAACAGGCTGCGTTCAGGGCGGCTAGAATGAGCAGAGCTGGGATGGACATGGCTGCTGTTCTGAAGTACCGTTTTTTGTTTCGGATACCAGCGGTGTTCGCGCGGCTTATTCCAGGAGGCCTTCTTATTGAGGCGGGCAGACAGTTTCTGACCGATAAGAAACAGATAGTCTTCTGGTGCATCTTTTGCGGCGGGCAGTTGTTGCTGCTTATCAACCTTTTCCTGCGAAATACTCTAAAAAGCAAATTCAGAAATTGGCTATTGCTTGTATTTCTGCTTCCCTTTCTGATATTCCTGAAGGAAGACCCAACTGTCAGGCATCTTACGATACTATGGATTCCGCTTGCTTTCGCAATCGCTTTCGCGGCTGAAAGATGGAAATATGCAGGTCCTGTGATTCTTGTCGTAACAGCCATAATGTTGTCTCCATATTACAATATCAGCAGCTTTCCCTATCACAGAGCTGACTGGCGTGCCGCAGTAGAATTCGTTGAAAATAGAATTGAACACGATGAGAGCGTTCTTGTCATTGGTGGACAGTCCGGAGGGTTGATCTGGGATTACTACTGCGATGAGAATACTACCAGAATCGTATTCGATGTGATAGATCCCTACACGGAAAACCTGAATTTTCGTGGTGCGGCAGATGAGGTTATTGACAGCCTGCTGCATGAGTATGACAGTATCTGGATCGTTAAAGATTACTGGGCAGGCCCAACAGCTGCAGACTACGCTTCGGATCATGAAATACTTCTGGTAAACTGGATAAGTCCATCAATGGAAATTCTTCACGTTTCATCAGAACCCGCCGGACAGTAAATCCCGAATATTCACCAGAACGGAACGCCGGACTCGGGAGATCATGTTTAAAGTTATCTGATACAATCCCATAAAACATTGCAGTAAAATAATATACGAAAAAATATTTGACTTTTACGGTCGTGAAAGGTTATGATTAGTCAAAACTCAATCGGTGTAGGGAGGAATCATGTTAGTATCAATTATCCTGCTTATCGGAACGCTTTCCACTCCTCTGCCTTTGAACGCGGTCAGGATTCAGGACGGCCCCTCGATTGACGGTGTTCTTGATGACGCTGTCTGGTCGCAGGCGGAGACTGTCTGCTGCAGGCTTATGCAGTATGGCCCTGAGTACGGAGCCGAGATGACAGAAGAAACAGAAATATTCATTCTCTACAATGACAGCCATATCTATTTTGCCTTCAGTATGAATGATCCCGACCCGACCACTATGCTGAACGCGCTTACTCCCAGGGATGATTACATCACAGGTGAATGGATCGCTATTCTCCTCGATACGTGGGGAGACGGCAGGGAGGCAACCAGTTTCGAGATCAGCCTTGCCAACTCTCAGATGGACTCCAAAGTAAATCCTCGCGGTGGCTGGGATTACAGCTGGGACGCGGTCTGGGAGAGCGGTACCAGTGTTACGGATGGTGGCTGGACAGCGGAATTCGCCATTCCCTTCAGCTGCCTTAGATTCGATCAGACAAGTGATGCCCAGTCATGGACAGTCAACTTTCAGAGGATACTCGGTAAAACCCGTGAGAACGGATGGTACGTTCTTTCCGAGGGCGGCCCCATGGCCGACCTTGAAACCTTCGCTGATTTGAACGGTATCGAAGGTATCGAAGGATCACTCGGTCTCGAGATCAGACCGTACGCCTCTGAGCGTTCCATCCATGATTCAGAACCGGATGAATGGGACAACACTTTCAATGCGGGTGTTGACATGAAACTTGGTATAGGAAGCAGCGTCGCTGCTGATTTCACAGTGAATCCCGATTTCGGTCAGATCGAAGCGGACGCGGTTGAGATGAATCTGTCACATTTTGAACTGTTCCTGCAGGAGAGACGACCTTTCTTCCTGGAATCTCAGAATGTTTTCAGAATGCCGTTCATGATGTTCTATTCTCGTCGAATTGGTGCTGTCGCGCCAAATGGTGATGTGATTCCGATAATTGGCGGAGGCAAGATATCCGGCTCGCTAAGCGGTGGATTCAGATTCGGATTCCTGGACGCGGTCACCGCAAAGGTTTCGGAGGATACTCTAATACTGGTTCCCGCGACCAACTACGGGATATTCAGAACAGTCAAAGACTTTGGAACATATAGCTATATTGGTATATCTGCCGTTTCCAGAGAATCCTGGAAGCAGGAGGAATTTGACGCAGAGCATAACACAGCTCTGGCGCTTGATGGAGCCTTCGAAATACCTGGGAACCATCTCGTGAGCCTGGCTGCTGCAAGGAGCTGGAACACCGGACTTGAAGATGATGGAGCCTATGAGATAGAATTCAATAAAATACGCAGCCGTATCGGATATGAATCCGGATTCAGGTACGTTGGGGAGAATTTCAATGTAAACGGTACCGGATTCACTACAGAAAACGGTTTCTGGGAATCATGGGGCCACTTCTGGCACAACATCCGGCCAGAAGAAACATTCAGCGAGATAGGTTACCACGGTGGAGTTCGCTACGCGAAACAGCTCCATGGAGAAGTTACCGTTCAGAATGTCGATCTCAGCACTCACGCTACTCTGATGAATGGCGTGAACTTCGGGATAGAAGGTAATTACTCGGGAGAGGTCTTCAATCCCTATGAAGGACCCGAAGGTCACACTTACGGTGACCATGCCAATTTCTACAGCTGGCTGGGGACTAACCATTTCGATGTGCTATATGGAAGGGCCGGCTTCGGTGCGGGCCAATGGGAATCAGGCGGGACTTTCCATAATTACCAGGCTACATTCAGATTCAGACCTTCTGCGGCTCTTACCGTTGGTCTTGAAGGGAACATGTTCAACACCGATGGCGGTACTAATTACAACTGGGATATTTCTGACTGGGACACAAGAGATACTTACTGGAAATCCCTTATCCTTCGTGTTAATTACATCTTCAATCCTGACATGAATCTCAGACTATTCTCTCAGTATTCTAAGTTCAGGATGGATTACACACAGTCGCAGGAGAGTGAAAGCGGTGAGATAACCGCGAATATGCTGTTCAGCTGGCAGTATCTGCCCGGAAGCATGTTCTACTTCCTGGTGGAGAACCTCTTCGAGGAGAACGAAGAAGGCAGCTTCGGTACACCTGATGTCGGCTTCTATGCCAAGCTGACCTGGTATCTTCCGATCTGATCCGGTGAGTTATTATGCATGAGAATATTTATCAGAAATTAGCGGATCATCTTGATAAGCTTCCCGGTGGTTTTGCTCCAAGTCATACCGGCGCGGAGCTGCGCCTGCTCCAAAGGCTGTTTACTCCTGAGGAAGCGGAACTGGCAGTACATCTTACACTTAACCGGGAGGAAGTCCGGATTATTGCTGATAGAGCTGCTCTTCCTCATATAGAAACGGAGAAGAGACTTGATGAGATGGCCATAAAAGGGCTGATCTTTTCCGTCCATCCTGAAAAGGGTTCTCCTCTCTATCTTGCCGCTCCATTCGTAATAGGGATTTATGAATTTCAGGTAAACAATCTAAGTGAGGATCTGATCAGGGATCTTGATGATTACTGGAGTACACAGAAGCGAAGAAGGCCTGTCAGGACGATTCCGCAAATGCGAATCATCCCTATCAATCAGAGTATCGAACCTCATCTCGAAGCGTTTCCATATGACAGGGTCAAAGAATTGATCAAAGCTCAGGACAGGTACGCTGTTGCCCCCTGTATTTGCCGCCTTCAGGCTAAAATGGAGGGAAATGGCTGCGATGCTATTGAGGAGGCATGCCTGATGTTCGGCGATTGGGCTGACTATTACGTTCGAGGCGGTATGGGTCGCTATATTGACCAGGCTGAGGTTCTGGAGATTCTGGCCAGAGCTGACGCGGACAATCTGGTTCTCCAGCCGACCAATTCCAGAGATGTCGCTGCCATCTGCTGCTGCTGCAGCTGCTGCTGCGGTATTCTGCAAAGCATACAGCGTCATCCCAGGCCAGCCGAGATCGTAGCCAGTTCATTCATCGTCACACTTGAGCCTGAAACATGTATCGGTTGCGGGGTCTGTATGGATCGATGCCAGATGCAGGCTTTTACCATGGGTGAAGATGCTGTTATTCTGAATAGTGATAGGTGCATCGGTTGTGGATTATGCGTTACGACCTGTCCGGTTGGCGCGTTGACACTGCATCTTAAACCAGGCAGCAGCGAGATTGAGATCCCCGCTGATATGGATTCTACATGGCGTCGAATTAGTCAGGACCAGGCAGAAGCAAGATGATGTGAATTCGATGAGCGCAGGGAAACTCCATGACTGATTACTACGCTGAAAAACTATCCGGTTACCGCTTGAAGTTCTGTTACGAACTGGCCTCTCCTCGAGTCAGGCAGTACATGGAAGCTGAAATCAGGCATGTGTTGAGCCGCGTGCGGCCTTCAGATACTGTATTGGAGCTGGGCTGCGGGTACGGCCGAGTGACCTTCCGCCTTGCGGAGGTCGCGCGAAGGGTGATCGGAGTTGACACCGCCATAGAGAGTCTTGAGATGGCGCGTGAGCTGGCAGGTGAACATTCTCGCTGCGAGTTCTTGAACATGAATGCTCTTGATTTACAATTCGCAACCGGCAAGTTCGACGCGGTCATCTGTGTTCAAAACGGAATATGTGCTTTTGGGGTCAATCAGGAGGCCCTACTGCTGGAGGCTTTTCGCGTCACCCGTTCGCGAGGAATTATGCTGTTCTCTACTTACTCGGATCAATTCTGGCAGTATCGCCTTGCATGGTTCCAGGCGCAGGCTAAGGCAGGCTTGATTGGCCCGATCGACCACGCTGCATCGGGCGATGGTGTAATCGTCTGCAGGGATGGCTTCCGTGCCGGACGGCTCACACCTGATGATTGGAGGATGCTTTGCTCACGAGTCGGATGCGATCCCGAGATCACGGAAGTAGATGTATCCAGTGTTTTCTGCGAAACCTATAAGAAAGTGGATTTGGCGCCTGTATCAACACCGCCATAAGTGGCTTCCAGCATTTGCTATCCTTTGGATATTCAGATCTTTGAGTAATTGGTTTCACTTCCGGTGGTCCGTATTTTGTGCATACAATTGCTTTCATAAGTAATCTTGCTATTTAATTTAATTCGGCCATATTCAGAATAGTTTACTACAATACATCCTGCCTGCAAGCTTGCGAAATCTAACGCCTCGAATGAGCTGCTGTGACACTGCCTAAAACGAGTAAAGTCAGCTCAATTCGATTGTTATAGCACACTTATCTCTGATGTGCTACGTACTCATCCAGGAGAGTTCGTATCATTCTCTGGTATTGAGTGTTGTGAAGCGCAGCCTCTTTCTTGAAGAAGTCAATACTACGCCGTGTTAGAGAGATGGTAATCTTCACCGTCTCATCTTTGAGGGCAAGTTCTTCAGGAGAGGGGAGGAAATCCTTCACTATCCTGACTTGGTCCATTTGCTCATCAGTGTACTTAATTTTGGTCTTCATAAATTCGTTTTCCCTTTCGCCAATATCCTGCTCCGATAATCCTGATCTGTCTGTTACGGTAGCTGAATCTTACTGTCATTATTCCTTCTGTAACCCGGCCTATGCAGTAGAATCGATGCTCTTGTTGACTATGCGATGCATCCTCCAGGATGATCCTGTAGGGATCAAGGAATGCCAGCTGAGCTAAAGCGAAGGATACACCATGTATTTTCTGGTTCAGCCGGTCCTTGTTCTCATCCCACCGAAAATCCGGTTTCTTTTTCATGATTCAAATATTGCTAAAGTATGGCTATTTGTCAATATTATTGTATGGCTCGAATATTCTTTTCGTTGGATTCCAGTTTTCAGGTCAACTCGGCATTCGGGCCGCGCGCAGCGCGGCGCGAACATTTAAAATAACCGGCTTTTGGAGCGGCGAAGCCCCGGAAAAAGTCCGGTTGATTGAATTGTTATACATTCAATTTAACTGATACAATAAAAACCATAACCCTACCCCTATGTCTATACCTTGTTTGCTCTGCCCTATTAAGAAATCCTTTATCTTTTCTTGTTCTATCAGTATTGTCTCTATTTCTTCCGATGGTTCTAGCGTTTGTTTAGGATTTGTATTTTTTGAATTGGTTTCATCAATTTCAACAGAGGATATAAAAAAATTATTATTTAGTATTGCGGGATTGACTTTTAACATTGGGCTTTTCGATTTGAGTTCCCCTGTATAACCTGTCTCTTCTTTTAACTCCTTTAGGATACATTGTTCAATGACTTTTTCGCTTACAATATTTGCTTCAGTGATCCCCGCGGGCAAGCCAATCAAATAATTATTTATGGCGTGTCGAAATTGTTTGATTAAAATGTATCTATTTGACGGTCTAAGCGTTGCTATTATAGCAAATGAAATAGCATTATTTTTTCTTTCAATACTTTCCCAGCTAATTTTTTGATTCTCAATGGTAGTAAATACACTTTGTTTTAAAGAAAGCCACTGTCCTTTATATAGAATCTTTTCTGATATTTTTTTCATTTTTCTTCAAACTCACCACATTCCTAAACCGGAAGGACAATGTTTCGTTCGGTAGCCATCGTAAGAACATTTTTTATAATATCACAACCCTTATCGTCTGTTTCCGGCTCAAAATTCTCACAATCCCAACACATGCAAAATTCTTTTTGCTTTCCTTTTAAATCTGAACGCACCCATGCTTTTTTACTATATTTTTCATAATTCTCATACATATTATCTCCATCTAATTTTTTGTGTATAACGTTTGAAATCACCGGCGAGTTTACGCGTCCGGTGCATTGATTTGTTGTGCATTTTTCATTATTGCTTCCGGCAAGTCTGCTGGTTTTTCCACTGTATCTGTCGCCATTTCAAACTCTTCTTCTTTACCATAACCCCACCGGACGGCTATGGATGGCATATTTACCTCTGATGCAGCAAGAAAATCGGTGTCTCTGTCACCAATCATTACCATTGGTCTTTCGCCCAAAGTTGGATCAGAAAGAATATCTCGCAGAAGATCTGACTTGGATCGATGCAAGTCACACCCGTGAACCTGAGTGAAGTACTGATCCACCTTCAGAAATTCAAGTACTTTGGAGGCAATGTCTTTACGTTTTGTGGTTGCAATGCATAAGGAGGAACCGCTTGAAACAAGATCGGATAATACATCGACAATACCACTATATAAATGGTTTTCTTTGTAACCAATAGGGATATATCGTTCTCGGTACAGATCAATAGCTTGTGAGAGGATTGCCTTATCTTTTATTCCGGCCAATTCAGAAAACGTGATATTCAAGTGAGGACCAATATATTTCAGTAACTTTTCTTCAGAATGTGTTTTGTAACCAAGCTTGGATAGAGCATGGTTTATTGATCGAGTGATTCCTTCTGCGGGATCACTGATTGTCCCGTCAAGATCGAAAATTACAGTATTCATGTTTTTCCTTCTGCACGCTCTGAATAACCAGCGCATCATATCCCGTTGGCAAGCTTTTGGTTCATGCGTCTGGTTCATTCTGTTGTTCAGTGCTCTTTTTGTGTCCTTTAAAAACAATCCGAAGAACATCATTATTATTTTCTGTAACTAAAAAGGATGCAAGCTTTCCTTTTTCAATCTGATAAGTTTGGAATTCCGTTTCTAATACTCCATCGGCTTTACAGGCGGAATCAAGATTTTGCCATATTGTTTTGTAAACAAGGGAATGAGTTCGCTCTTTGACTTGGATAACTTCAGTGGATATGAAATATTTATAGAGAAAAGATTCACCAACTTGCTCTAATTCAATAGTACTTGCATTTTCGTTTTTGGCTCTGGATATGAGCTTGAGAAATTCTCGCTCAAAACATCCTTGACAGATTTTAGATGTTCGCATTCGCTCATACTTTTCAGCAATTGAGATTAGCTCTTCATCAACACTTTGAAGCTGGTGTGTATCAGCCAAGGCGTGATAAATATCTTCAAGTGCATAATCCATAACGCTATTCAGGTAGCTTGCAATGATTATTGTTGTTAATATATCCGGAAGTCGTGGGGTAGCATTCTTGAAGGATGTTTGCAGATCATTACCCTTAAGAATGCTATTGTATATTGACCTAGCACACAGGTTTTCAGATTTACAACCAGCTGCACCAAAGGTTTCTAAAGCTTTTTGAAGACCGGTTGTGATTACTCCGGTTTTCAGAACATGAATCAGGGGAATTGATTCCATGTAAGTTAATTCTATCATCTATCTCCCATGGTAATTTCAAAATACACTGAACGTCTTGGATAAGCCGCCAGTAATGTGCTCTGAAGGAGCGTGGATATTACTGGTCGGTCTTCATCCAATTGCTGGCTGATCCTTTTTTGTGCTAAGAAAGTGTCGGATAGCACAACGCGATTCAAGAAGGACGATGTGCTTCTCATCTTTCAGTTTGTCTAGTTGAATGAGGATTTTGGGTCTCCGATTACGTCTGTATGTCCAAATCCACTTCAGGTAGTCCCAACTCAGTCTCTCTTGGCAACCCTCAGCCATATCCGGTCTGTTGCGTCCATGGAACCGGAGAAAGCGTTGGATAGCGCCAAGAAGACAGGTGAAGGTGGAGATGTCCAGAAAGATGATGGTATCAGCGTTCGCGAAGCGAACGTTCATTGTTCCTCCGTAGTTTCCATCCAAGATCCACTCCTGCTCGGCGCACAACTTTTCCTGTAGGACGCGCCATTCAGCTTTTGGTGTTTCCTGCCAGCCCGGCCTCCAGAACAGACTGTCAAGATGATGGACGGTTAAGGACAGCTTTCTTGCGAGTTGTATCGCGAGCGTGGATTTGCCGCTGCCGCCGCATCCTATGATCATGATTCGTTTCATTTCATTTAGCCAACGCTTAAATCACCGGCAACAACAAACTGATGGAAAGTCGGAGTATGTTGTTGTCCGTGTGCATTTTTTTGTTATACTATTTTTCCTTGTATGCAAAAGCAACCATTACTTTATTTCCTGGAATAGAAGGGGAACATTGCATTTCATCTCCATAACATTTAAGTACTTTAAATCCAGCTTTTTCAAGTTCGTCTTTGTGCTCTCCGAGAGACCTTCTGCCACTTAAATCAGGAGGCATGTGCGTTGGAAAACTTACTTGGATTCTTTCTCCATTTGGCAATTCAAATTTATTTGTTAGTTCTGGAATATTCCATTCTTTTACTTCCTCAATTACGACTTCTTCATTGGGATCGAGCATATCCTTATCAGAGCTTTCATTATGGAGAAACAGATATCCTCCTGGTTTTAAGACGCGATAACACTCAGACAGGTGTTTAGCACGAAGATGCTGTTCTCCCACAACGTGCAAAGTCCAAATATTTACTGCAAAATCAAAACTCTCAGGTCTAAGATTCGTAGCAAACATGTCACCTACTATAAATTCTACTATCTCCCCTTTATTTTGGGCTAATTCTTCTGCTTTTTGTATTACAGTCGGTGAAATATCTATTCCTGTCATTTGAAAGCCCTGTTGGGAAATAGTAATGGTATTGATGCCTGTTCCGGATCCAAATTCAATCCCGGAAACACCCGGAACAAGGTTTACTGTTGATACAAACTCGTTCCAAGCACTGAGTATATGGCTGTCCATTTGTTTTTGCCTAAAAACTGATCCACTACCTAATATTTTCCTATAGCGTGTTTCATGAACACGATAATAGTAATCTTTCGGAACTCTTACGACTCGTTTGCATCTATTTCGTTTCATTTATCTCCATAAGTATAATGCCGAGTTGACCTGTGTCATTGATAACTGAGCTGGCAAACGAACGCAAGTTCGAGTGTCCATCGAAGTTTAGATGACGTCTGCGTCCAACGACTTGTTCGAGACGAGCGAATCAGCGCGCGGCTCGAAGTTTCTTTTCGTTGGATTGCAGTTTTCAGGTCAACTCGGCATTCGGGCCGCGCGCAACGCGGCGCGAACGCTAAGCATCACCGGTGGGCGATAGCGCATCCGGTGCATGCGCTTGTTCGCCAAGTTGATTGAGCTTTTCTATTCTTTGTATGTGTCGACCACCTTCGAATACAGCGTTCAACCAAGCGTCAACAATCTTGATCGCTTCCTGCTCACTCATCATTCGTGCTCCGATAGCGATCATATTTGCGTTGTTATGTTTTTTGGCAAGTCGAGCGCTATGCTCACTCCAGCAGAGGGCACACCTAATGCCATTCATCTTATTGGCGACCATAGCTTCCCCGTTCCCGCTTCCACCAAGTACAATGCCGAGATTTTGAATTCCGTCTGCAACGCTTCGAGCAGCTGGACAGATGTAGTCGGGATAATCTACCGGCGTGTCGCTATGTGTGCCAAAATCATCTATCTCGTATCCCTTGTTCTGCAGATGATCCTTAAGCTCTTTCTTCAGATGGTAACCGGCATGATCAGATGCTATTGCGATTTTTATCATTCTTTTCTTTCTGGCGAACAATTATTAGCTATATGTACTTTCCATTCAGGATTGCTTGATTGCTATTCTGACTCTATTTTTGTTTATTAGTATCATTCAGATATGTACGACTGTCAAGATTTACGTTGGGGGTTGCGGAAAAGAGAATTAACATGTAATATCCAATTAGATATTAGGGTATATATACAAGGAGAATTGATATGAGTGTATCTGATAAATATACCTATAGGAAAGTGGATTTTGCACCTGTCTCAATACCGCCGTAAGTGGTATCCTGCATTTGCTGTCCTTAGAATATTAACTCTTTGTGCAATTAGTTTCAGTCTAGGAATGACAATACGACAGTATTTTACTCTTTGATGAGTGTTTTCCGTATCTCTCCAACATACATCCGGTGATAGCCTTTTTCAGGATAAAGAGAATCGATCTTCTCTTCGAGGAATCGCTCTGGATCAATGTCCTGTTGATAAAGTTTTTTGCAAACAAATATCAGTTTCGATTGTTTGAATGCTGTAGTTCCTGGAACTGGCTCAAACGGAGTTAATCCTGTTTCATGGGCTTTATCTACCATCCTGCCTGAGTGAGACCCACAGTATTTCAGCGCTTCTCTGAACTCCTCCTTGAAGAAGCACATGCTGAAGAGGGAATTATCCTCCATGAATTTCCATGTGTAACGCTGCGGTCTGACGAAAACGAAGGCTACTTGCCTATGCCACAGCTGGCCAAGGGAGCCCCAGCTTGCTGTCATGGTGTTGTATCCATTTGATAGATCACCTGACGTAAGAAGGAACCAATCCTCAGAGATCAGTCTGAAGACATTTTCATCTATATCATCAGGAGCGATTTCGCGATAACCGGAAGAGACAGAAGAAATCATTTCCATATTCTATAGAGTAATTGATGTGCTTGTAATGGTTTTGTAGTCTGAAGTGTAATCGTCCGCTCCATCTTCCCCGCAGATGAATACGATGTTGTATTTCTGTCCATCGGAGAGAGCAACGTCCCAGAGATCACCTGAGTCCAGAGGGATTGTGAAGCTGAGTTCGGTATTTCCGGAGCTTTCACTTCCTGATTTATCTGAAACGTTCTGTTCGCCGCCCTGCAGGTTGGAGTCAGACTCATGAGTATTGCTGTCAATACCGAAATCGTCCCGTATACTGACCGATGAACCGTCCACATATCCTATAATTATATTCGCGTCATGCATGAGATAGGAGCCTCCGAATCCGACTGCTACCCACCCGGAGGAGGGACCTTCCAGTTCCACTTCCAGATTGCTGCCGCTGATTCTCCATTTCAGTTCAAAGCTATCCTTTGAGGTTGTGTTCCAGCTGTTTGGATCAAACGGGTTTTCATCACATCCGGTAACAAGAATCAGGATTACTAAAACAGAAAACAGCACATACTTTAGATTGAACATATTCATCCTCCCGTTCATAATTCTTAACACAGCTAAAATACTACACCATGCAACTGCTGGAAACAACCATAAGACATTGGAGTTTCCAGCGATTATTGTACAGCAAAGGTATTGAACTGAACCGGAGGATATTGATGGCACTGAGCAGAAAGCCTCTCAAGGGGATGCGCGAGCTGTTCCCGGAGGAGAAGAGGGTAGAGGATTACATTATCGGTCAGCTGTCAAAAGCCGGATCAGCTTACGGGTTCGAGGCCTACGAAGCACCGGTTCTTGAACCGCTTGATCTGTTCCTTGCTAAATCAGGAAGTGAACTGGCAAAGGATCAGAGCTACAATTTTACAGACAAAGGCGGCAGAAACCTTATTATGAGACCGGAACTGACTCCTTCCACTGCCAGAATGGTGGCTGCTGCGGGAGAACTTATCTTTCCGGTCAAATGGATGTCTTTTCCACTCTGTTATCGTTATGAGAACACTCAGCGGGGGAGAGCCCGCGAGTTCCTGCAGTTCAATCTTGATATTCTTGGAGCTGATAGCCTTGAAGCTGAACTGGAGATATTTCTTGTCCTGCAGAGAATCATGGACGGGTTTTCTGCTGTCCCAGAGCAGTATGCGATAAGGTATTCCAGCAGAAAACTTGCATCAGGAGTTCTTATAAAATCCGGGTTTACTCCGCTTGAAATGCAGAAAGCCTTTGCGATTATTGATAAGAAGGACAAAATGCCGCCCGAAAAGTGGGAGAAGTGGCTTCAAGATGAAATTGCGGACAGCTCAAAAGCTGAGTCACTGATAAAATTCGCCTCCTGTGGAACACTGGATTCACCATGGCTCAGCAAACTTATGGCTGAAGATCCTGCTTATTCAGAGCTTGTGAAGTTCAGCGGCATGCTTGAAGGAGCCGGCGTTGATTCAGCGTCTTTTGAAGCAGGGGTTGTAAGAGGGCTTGATTACTATACCGGTATCGTGTTCGAGGTTTTGGACAAAGGCGGTGAGAACAGAAGATCCATATGCGGTGGAGGAAGATATGACAATCTTGTAGGACTGTTCAGCAAACAGAATGTATCCGGAGTGGGATTCGGTCTGGGTATTCTTACCCTGAAACTGTTTCTTCAGACATACGGTCTGATTCCTGATAACCTGGCTCTCTCACATCCTGCGGATGTTTTTCTTGCTGTCTGCGCCGATGAACAGAGAGAGTTCGCTCTGAATCTTGCCGAACGCCTGCGTGATGCTGATATATCAGTAGAGATGGATATAAGCCGCAAGAATCTGTCAAAGCAATTCAAAATCGCTGACAGAAAAGCGATCAGATATGTTGTTGCTATCGGTCCGGACGAGATCGATTCGGGAAATGTCACAATTCGGGATATGAATACCGGAGAGAGTATGGAAATCGATATTCCTCATATCCGGGAAGCTCTTTCTATGATGGGAAACTGAGATAGAAACGCATATGCGGGATGTTATTGATGCGATGTAAAGGAGTACCGGGGAAACTGATTGTTGCTGTCCTGGCTCTGCTTCTGTTTCTCCCCCTGTATTTTCTGAAGTCATCTCCGGGCAGCTTCAGCCTGTCCGAAGCTGCTGCCTGTCTTGGCTTGCTATTTCTATATATTCTTCTTAAGCGCTTCATTTTGAGACTTCAGCTGACCAATGTGCTCGGACTTACGATTCTGCTTGTTGCTTCCGTTTTCGCTCTTGCGCTATTCATTACACCTTCTCTTGATGAGGAATCAATCAGCCTTCAGGATACAGAGGAGTCTTTTCCGGAAAAGACAGTTGATCAGCACTTGCAGCTCTCTGACAGCTCTGTCTTTTCATCAAATCCGGAGATACAGAAGTCTATTAACAGACTGGCCTTATCCAGCGGTGAGGCTATAAGAAACGCTGGTCTGTTCAGTGGAACGGGAACAATCGGCAGAACTCTCGGAGCTGTCGGGAACGTAACTTCTGCTACAGCTGAAATCCTTATCAGAACAGTCTACTCCGGATCGAATGTTACCAGGGAGGATTCCATACTGTTCAGCGATGGAGCAGCAGATGCATCCGGAGGTTTCCTACGGCTCATAGCGTTGATAGCCGCAGTCACAGCTTCAATCGCATTGTTGATATGTTTGAAATATCTTGTTCTTGTTGAAAGACGCAAGGGAACCCTTTTCTGGTTCCGCGTTTTATTGATAACATTGCTTCTTCGCATTCTGTATGTTTCATTCGGTTTTGAACAGCTGATGCAGCGGGCTGTTTCCGGGTTTGGCAACGCGGACATTCTCCTGTCGATCAGTCCATTTTACGTACTTCTCATGATATTTTCCATTCTTAACGGATTCAGAACAAAATGGATACACTACCTGAACAGGTGGCGGAAATATCTCGCTCTTTCAGGTTCAATCGTTGTGCTTGTGCTTGCGCAGTCCGTACTGCAGATGTATTTCTCGGGCAGACTGACCTTTTCATCGCTTGCTCTGGGTACTCTTGTTGGAAGTGTATTCACAATCCTGCTGATTTTCAGTGCTTTAGCGGCTCTGTCAATTCTGTTTTTCCTTCCTTCCGCAAGGCTTGTTGACAGAAAGCTTGATCAACTGAGAACACTGGATGGATTGGGACAATCCATCTATTCAACTTTTGATGAAGAAAAAATCGTATCATCTTCAACAACACTTGGCAGAAGACTTTCAGGAGCCGATACCTGCTGGGCTGTTAAACTGGACGACGGTATATTCAGCCGCTGGAAAACTCCCCATTCCCGTAAAGAAAAATTCATATTTCCGGATGAATGGCATTCAGAAGTACGCAATCAGCTTGAGGAGTCTGGAGGTACACTTCTACTGAACAGATATCCGTCAAGTTCACTCTCCAGGATTGCCGGAAAGAAATCATATTCTCCAGGCTCGCTTCTTGCTGCTCTTCTTAAAGTCAGAAAACAAACTGTAGGTATACTTTATGCGTCCACGAATCATCAGTTCGGTTTCATGAACGAATCCAGTGGTCTTTTTGAAACATTTGCCCGCCAGATTGCTGCGGCAATAGAGAACGCCAGGCTTATGGAAACTGAACTCGAACGACAAAGGTATCAGGAAGAACTGGCAATTGCCAGATCGATCCAGGAGGAACTTCTTCCAGGAGATATTCCCTCAATTCCGGGTTTTGACATTGCCGGTATCAGCGTCCAGAGCCAGCAGGTTGGTGGTGATTACTACGATGTAATAAAACTGCCCGATAATCTTTGCGGAATTGCCATAGCTGACGTGTCCGGAAAAGGTACTGCCGCTGCCCTTCTCATGGCTGCGCTGCAGTCTGCTCTTCATGCGGTTGCTCCAGGAATGGGCGCGAACGCAGGAGGTGTTGTAGAGAGATTGAATCGGTTGATGAGCAGCAGAATGCCTGATGATAAATTCATAACGTTTTTCTACGGTGTTCTGGACCCTGTAGAGGGAACTCTCAGCTACTGCTGCGCCGGACATGATCCTCCTCTTCTCATCAATCGTGACGGAACGGTTGAGAAACTTGCGGAAGGCGGGCTTGTTCTTGGTGTCATGGAGGATGCCGGGTACCAAACCGCAACAACCCGTCTTTCTGACAAAAACAGGCTTCTTCTCTATACAGATGGCATCACCGAGAGTATGAACGTGAACGATGAAGAGGAGTTCGGAGTTGTAAGACTTGCCGATTTCGTGGCGGAGCAAGAATCCTCCGGATCATCCGCTATTCTTGAGAAACTTCTTGACACGCTTGAAACATACCGTGATCAGGTTCCGGCGAATGATGATATGACCCTTCTTATGTTATCATGTTCAGATCATACCGGCAGTTTTGTATCCAATGGATCATCCGCTGAGAATGGATAGTTCGGGTAAGAGATGCGCAAGTGGTGGCTGATGTGGTGAGGAAACAGGAGAAAGTGAATTGAGTATTCCCGATTTAATGGAACTGTCAGGATCAAATACACAAAAACTGACTTCCAGAATAACTGCTGCAGGATTGATCATCATTGGTCTCGTAATGATCGCTTCGATGATTTACGGCAAGTTTTTTATTGGAGTCGCGATACTTGTTATTCCCGGCATTCTGTTCCTCCTTGCGGGATCACCGATAAGGGTTTTCTCATTCATAGTAGGACTCCAGATCATCCTGACGGTCACTCAGCTCAGCGCTACTCAGCTGTACCTTGGATTCATTAACTTAAGGGTGGATGATCTTCTTACTATCTGGTTTCTATGGCTATGGCTCATATCCCTTCCTGACAGATCCATGAGGGGAATAAAGGCAGGTCCACAGGGATATCTTATTTCCATATTCGTATTTCTTATCGTAATTGCCGCATTCAGAGGGTATTCTGCCGGCAACACACCTGCATTCATCGGTATTCATATAAAAACCTTTGGAGCTTATTTCCTTTACTTCCCATTATTGTGGGTTCTATCTGATGATAAAGCCAGGGAACTTGCCTGGCGGGTGCTTCTGACATCAGCTACTATTGGCGGATTTATTTTTGTGATCAAGGGGGTATTCGGTTCAGGTGAGGGAGTATACTATAGAGACGAAACGGGTCTCAGAATAGGAACAAGACAACCTAATGCATTTGGGGTAGTACTGTTGCTTTTCACAGGTAAACTCTGGAAATCATGGAAGACGCGCCCCCCGATCATTCTTATTCTGCCCGCGATGCTTTTTATGGGTACAGCTCTTATCCTCTCCCAGACAAGAGGATTATGGGGCGGTGTGCTTCTCGCCCTTGCTTCGGCCTGGATTCTCAATCTGTTCAGAAAGAGAGATAATATCCCTCTTGGCAAACGGATGATAGTCTCACTAACGGTACTGGCCGGTTTCGTTATTCTGATCGTATTTTCCATATCCGCGATGGGGATTCTTTCAGCAGCCGATATAGCCCAGCGAACCGGTAATGAGTCCGGTAACTATCTGACCGATGTTTCTGTACTTTCAAGACTGATTTCCTGGGGTGCCGTAATAGAAAGAATCAGTGGCTCGTACATGTTGATGGGCAGAGGTTTCGGATCAACGATTACCTATTTCAAGCCTGAAATAGGAGAAGTAAGGACTCTGTTCTCTGTAGACAGTTCTTACTTTCAAACAGCGCTTGCAATGGGTATTACAGGAGTAGTAGTACTTCTTTCAATATTTCTGAATGCTGTTATCAGAGCGGCAAAGCTCTTTTTCAGAACAGCTGACAGTAAAAGAGCGGGAACAGCTCTGGGGATTTTCTGTGCGCTGATCATGCTTTTATTCGCATCGGGATTTGCCTCAGTATTGACTAATTACCGCTATACAATAATCTGGATGTACCTGCTTGCGCTTCTTCAGGTGGAGATTAACAGAGAGAAAGTTGAAAGCGCTTGATTTAAACCTGCAAAACCGCTATTTTCGGGCTTACGTTTTCCCAGGGTGCTACTGGCTTTGTTCCTGATTACATTAACATGATTCCTGCAAAAAATATACGGAGGTCTGCGTGAAGATACTTGTGATCAACAGCGGAAGCTCATCCATTAAATTCAAACTCCTGTCAATGAAGACGGAATCTATGCTTGCAGAAGGGCTTATAGAGAGGATAGGGCTTGCTGAGGGTCGAATCAAGTATAAGACGAAGGATAAGAAGATTGTTATTGAGGAGCCCGTTCCAGACCACAGAACAGGTCTTGCATTCGTTCTTGACGCTCTTATACATGAAGATTACGGCGCAATCGAATCCCTCAAGGAGATCCGTGCTATCGGTCACAGAGTAGTACATGGCGGAGAACGGTTCACATCCTCTGTGCTGATAAACGATGAGGTTATCAGAGGCATTGAGGAGTGCAGTGTTATGGCGCCCCTTCACAATCCCCCCAACCTTCAGGGAATCAGAGCAGCCATGGAGACACTTCCAGGCATACCTAATGTTGCTGTATTCGATACTGCATTTCACCAGACTATGCCTCCTGTATCGTACATATATCCTCTTCCATACAGTGTATTCGAAGAGAATCGCATGAGAAGGTTCGGTTTTCACGGACCAAGCCACCAGTATGTTGCCCATGTAGCAGCGGACATGATCGGGAGACCGATTGAAGATCTCTGTATCGTTACCTGCCACCTCGGCAACGGAAGCAGCCTCACCGCTGTGAAGCATGGAAAAAGCTTTGATACAAGCCTTGGTTACGGAACCGCATGCGGTGTAGTGATGGGAACCAGATCAGGAGATGTTGATTCCGCAGTTTTAATCGATCTTGTTCAGAATCATGGTATTTCCATATCTGAATTGAAGGATATGGTCTATAAAAAGAGTGGGGTTCTGGGAATATCAGGTATCTCGAGCGACCAGCGGGATGTTGAGGACGCAGCAGAAGATGGAAATGAAAGAGCGGAACTTGCACTTGAACTATTTGCTTCCAGCGTAAGGAAGTACATTGGCGCTTATGCGGTTACTATGGGAGCGCTGGATGCGATCGTATTCACTGCGGGAGTAGGGGAGAACGGCCCCCAGATGCGTGAACGTATTTGCCGGGGTCTTGAGGTTCTCGGCGTTCGAGTGGATCCTGCAAAGAATGATTTCAAGGGTGAGCAGCGTGATATCACCGCGAACGGAAGCAGAGTGAAAGTGCTGGTCATTCCCACAAATGAAGAACTCATGATCGCCAGAGAAACACTCTGGCTTACCAATTCTAAATAACGGAGGATACTATGAGAAAAGGAATGCTGCTGTACCCGGTGATAATGATTATGGTGCTGACCGCGTCCTGCGGTGAAACTTCAGATGAAACAGCCGCTGAGGTGATAGAAACAGTGGAGACAGTAGAAGAAATGCCGGCAGAACAGCCTGAATTGATTTATGCCAGCCATATACTCATTCCTTTCCAGGGCGCGCAGAATGCACCTGCAGACGCCATGGACAGGGAAGAAGCCAGAGCTGAACTTGAGACTGTATCTGACAGTATTTCCAGCGGTCTTATTACTTTCGGGGATGCCGCAGCAAATAACTCCTCCTGTCCGTCTTCCCAGCAGGGCGGCTCACTTGGAGCATTCCCAAGAGGAGCCATGGTTCCTGAATTTGAAGAGGTGGCTTTTGCTCTTGAACCAGGTGAGATATCTCAGGTGTTTGAAACCTCTTACGGTTTCCATATCGTACTCAGACAGGAGACAGTTCAGGCAAGCCATATACTGATAGCTTACGAAGGCGCATCAAGAAGCAGTGCCACCAGAACTCAGGATGAAGCTCTTGAACTTATAGAGAACATTGAGAGCGAATTATCCGATAATGAATTAACATTCGAAGAAGCTGCAGGAGAGTATTCCGACTGCCCATCATCTCAGGTCGGCGGTGATCTTGGTCCCTTCAGCAGAAATGTAATGGATCCCGCGTTCGAGGAAGCTGCATTCAGTATTGAACCGGGAGAAATGTCAGGAATAGTCGAGACGCCTTTCGGCTACCACCTTATCCTAAGAACCGAGTAGTCATACGGGGACATACAGGCTCTGCTGTGTGTCCCCTAACACAACCCTTCCTTCATAAGAGTATATTATGATAAGTTAAATAACTGATATTGATGAGCGCTTATGATTCAAACTGAAGGAAGGCATGGGTGTCATGATGAGAGTAAAAGTATTTAACAGAACTATTGAAAATCCGTTTCTGCAGATTCTGACAGGTATGTTCGCGATTGTTTTTGCGGTTGGATTGACTGCGCTGATACTTCTTGTTGTTCTTCCACTTGCAGGCATTGTACTGACCGCTGTTATTCTTATTATCGCATTCATTGTGATAGCTCTTATTATCCTTTTTCCTTTCCTGATTCTTTTTGGTATCACTTCAGGTTCATCGAAGAAAGGCAGCGGTGTTGAGGGAACCCTGGAAAAGGATATTTCACCATTCAATAAGGTTAAGGTTTCGGGAGTTCTCAGGGTCAATATTGTCTGCGATCAGACTGAGAGAGTAACTGTTATCGGTGATGACAATCTGCTTGAATACGTCGAAATCAAGGTGTTGAATGAGGTTCTTTCCATTCGAACAACAAGACAGGTCAGACCCAAGGCAGGCCTTGAGGTCAGAGTTTCCGCACAAGCTCTGGAACTTCTGAAAATATCCGGTGCGGTAAGAGCTGATGTATCCTTTATTGATAATGATACATTTGTCCTTAAGGCAGCTGGTGCTTCTGAGGTCAGCCTGTCAGGCAACTGCGCCGAAGCGGTAATGAAGCTGGCCGGTGCCGGCAAATTGAATGCGAAGGATTTTACATGTAATGTAATCAATCTGAAGTTGAGCGGTGCCGCTAAAAGTACAGTATACGCTTCAGAAGAGATATCGGTCACCATCAGTGGCGCCGGAAAGGTAATCTGCTATGGTAACCCGGAAACAGTGAACAAGAATGTTTCAGGTGCGGGGAAGATAGAGATGAAGTAGAGGATTTCCGATTAATCGAATATCAGTAATCGGCACATCAGGTGAAGCTATTTCAGTCGCTTGTTATTTGACAAAACGTTTACTCTGAAATATATCTAGAATGGTTATTTGGTACATAATGCAAAAAAGGAGGAAAAATGAAAAAAGTAGCATTACTGTTACTCTGTCTTGCCTTTGCTGTCTCTGCCACTGTAAGAACCGACTACGGAACAGGTTCTGGCGAATCCGCAATAACAAGAGGATCCTATACCTTGCTTGAAACCTATCAGGTTGATCTTGGTGGCGGCTTTGGTATGGCAATCAAGGACGATGTGACTAACAGCATCTGGGTCTCTGACTGGTCAGAATGTTTCAACTACGAGTTCGATATGAGCACCGGTGACCCCACAGGCGACGGCTGGGAGATAACAGACGGAATAGATTGCGATGACATGGGTTACTGCGAGTACGGCAGTGGTAACCAGTTCTTCATGGGCGATTATACTTTCAGCAATATAGGCGTATTCAGCGCTGCCGGAGTATATGTCAAGAGCATTGAAGGTCCCGGTAGCTGGGATTGCGTATTCGGTATGGGCGCAGGGCACGACATGCTTTACTCTGCGAGGGGCGGCGAGATCGCCTGGGGTTCCTATACTGGTTCTGAAACCGAAGTAGACTGGACAGTAGAAACAGCTCCATTCAGCATTTATGGACTTGCTGTATACGGCGACTTTCTTTTCGTCTGCACCAGTGTTGATGACGCTGACAACATATTCATCCATTATATAAATCCGGATGGAAGTGTTGACTTGACTCCTGTATGGTCATGTTTCTTCACCGAAAATAGCGGCAGCACTAACGGTGGAATCGACTGGGATGGCACATATCTCTGGGTCTATCCTCAGCAGGACTACCTGTACAAACTGGACATTGACTGGGTTCCCGGAAGCCTCGAGAATTCAACCTGGGGCCAGATCAAAGCTGATTTCTAAAAAAGCACAGCTATTCCGGTGTGAAAAGGAGGCGGGGTTCAGCCCCGCCTCCTGCTATATCAGGTATTTGGTAATGATCTGTCAGATGTTTTCCCTGACCACCTGTGCAAGACGTTTAACACCTTCCACGATCTGCTCTTCATTCGCATAGCTGAAATTCAATCTCATGCTCTGATGATTGTCGTTATCAGGGAAGAAAGCGCTGCCGGGAACGTATGCGACATTCTCGTCAACAGCCTTCTGGAAGAGATCGTCCGCGTTCTTTCCCGCAGGAAGAGTGAGCCAGAGGAACAATCCACCCTCGGGTTTTGTCCAGTGGACATCAGGTATGTCCGAGAATTCCTTTTCGAGACACTCAAGCATCAGCTTCCGGCGTCTGTCATACACCTTGATCGTATTCTTCAATTCTGTTTCAAGAACCCCTGCCTGAAGCATTGCATGGGTAATAGCCTGGTTGAAGGGGGGTGTACATAGATCAACAGCCTGTTTGGCCATAATCATTTTATCTACGACCCAGTGGGGGCCGCAGGCCCATCCAAGACGGAATCCCGGAAGAAGCAGCTTGGAGAACGTGTAAAGAGAGAGAACCATGTCCGGAGCCAGGGACTGGAATGTAGCCTGATGTTCTCCGCTGTATCTGAGCTGCCTGTAGGGTGTATCTTCCACTATCAGGTATTCACCCTTCTTCGCGATCTCAATGATCCTTCTTCTTCTGTCTTCAGGGATTGTAACACCTGCAGGATTCTGAAAATCCGGAATTATATATATGAACCTTGGCCTGCGCCCTTCGGCTTCAAGCCTGGCAAGAGTTTCTTCGAGGAGCTCAGGGATCATTCCATAGTCATCAAGCTCTATACCGACCGGGACGCCCTGATAACTCTTGAATGCCTGTAAGCCTCCAAGATATGTTGGAGAACCGGTGATACAGGTATCGCCGGGATTAAGGAAGATTTTGGCAACCAGATCAAGTCCCTGCTGTGATGCTGTAGTAACAAGGATGTGATCCGGAGTTGTAGTGATGCCTTCTTTTTTCATGATTTCTGTCAGATCCTCGCGAAGTCTTTTGTCACCTTCAGTAGGGCCGTATTGCAATGCAGTGTGGGCTTCCTCTTCAATGACCTTGTCGATAGCGCTTCTGACATGGTCTACAGGGAAGGTCACAGGGGCTGGTAGTCCTCCGGCAAATGAGATTATGCCTGGTTTTGCAGTCAATTTCAGAAGCTCTCTGATAACCGATCTCTTCATACTCAATGCCCGATCTGAGAAGTATTTCTGTTTCTCCATGCATTGACTCCTTTCTGGAACCTGAATGGTTCACATCGAATACAGCATGTTATATACAGTGTATGGATATGACCAAATATTCCAATGTCAACAGGCATTTTTCATCGACGGGACGAAGCGACGACTCCTTATCATATTTACGCTGACTTATAACTTACCGGAGGTTGATTCATGAAAAGAATTATTGCACTGATTATGGTTGTTTCAGGTTTTTGCATGTTAATGATTTCATGCGGTTCTTCCGAAGAACCTCGAGAAGAGATTATCGCTGATTCAGAAGATATCGTTCTGACTGATTCCCTGTCCGGGATAGAATCAGACATCCATCAGCCTGACTTCATATGCGCAAGGCATATCCTCATCAGCTGGGATAGTACAGGCGCGGGTGGAGTTCTTCACTCTCGTGAAGAAGCACAGTCTTTAGCCGAACGGATTCAGGATGACATACTCGCTGGAGATGTGACTTTTGAAGAAATGGCTTACCTGTATTCGGAATGCACAACTGCGCAGGACAGCGGGATGCTTCCTGAATTTGCCAGAGGAGCAATGATAGAGGAATTTGAAAATGCTGCTTTTATACTTGAACCCGGAGAGATGTCCGGAATCGTGGAGACACGATTCGGGCTGCACCTGATAAAACGAATCAGATAATCAGCTTTGGAATATTTCCGCAGCGAAGTTGAAGAGGGAGAACACGGATTAAGGCTCGATTCTTATCTGGTCATACAGGATGATATTGAGCAGAGCAGGAGTTATATCAATACTCTTATCTCCAACGGCCATGTTTCTATTGATGATTCCACTGTTACAAAACCTGCTTTCAACGTAAGAACAGGACAGGTGATCGTTCTTGAAGTACCTGATCCGGTGCCGATAGATCTGTCTCCGGAGAAAATTGATCTTGATATAGTCTTTGAAGACGAGCATCTTCTGGTGATCAACAAACAGACCGGGCTTGTAATTCATCCATCAGGTACCTGCAGGAGCGGTACTCTTGTTAATGCGCTTCTTTCGCATTGCAATAATCTTTCGGGTATTTCCGGGGAGCTGCGCCCCGGCATTGTACACAGACTGGATAAGGATACGACCGGTTTGATGATGGTTGCAAAGGATAACGCTACACACAGAGGACTGTCACTCCAGCTCTCATCAAGGACAGTCAAGAGACGTTACATAGCTCTTGCCTGGCATATTCCAGAGCCTGATGAAGGGAGAATCGACGCACCTGTCGGTCGTGACCTTAATAATCGACAGAGAATGGGAGTTGTTCTGGCCGGAAAGAGAGCGGTTACAAATTACAGGGTCCTTCGGAAATTCCGATTCTCAAGCATGATCGAATGCAGGCTTGAAACCGGTAGAACCCACCAGATAAGAGTTCATATGTCTTCTGAAAAGGGATGTCCGTTAATTGCGGATTTGAAGTACGGTGGAAGTAATCCGAAAGGGATAGCTTCAACAGCTCGCAACAGAGATCTGGTGGATGATGTCCTTCGGCTTGCCGACCACCAGATGCTTCACGCTGAAACACTGGGTTTCATTCATCCGGTAACAGGCGCTGAACTGGAGTTCAATGAGGCTCCTCCTCTGGAATTCAGGCTTGCGATGAGAAGACTTGAGAGGGACATGGATGACTGATTCAGCGTATTCACTTCTGCTCTTTGCGGGTCTCATTGCGGGTCCTGCCTCAGCATTCATGGTGAATATAGAGATTCTTCCCGTTTATCTGATTTTCCCTGTTCTATGTCTTGCTGGAAAAACCGGGAAAGGCAGAATAAAATTACTCTTTCTCATTACCGCTCCGGCATTATCGATGATATGGGGGCTGCTCTCAGATAATCCTTTACTGGCTGAAAGGTCGCTTCGATGGACAGCAGCAGTTGTGACAGGTGTATTCATGTCGGGTTCGCTTGGTTCTTCGAGAGCTTCAAGGCTGCTTCATTCAGCATCCCATCGCGTGAAATTGGGTGGATTGCTGGAAACGCTTGCGATGGTGATTTCACTTGCGGGCCCTTTCTCAAGTAAGGTCAGAGATGTTTTCAGCAGAAGCAGGAAAAATGGAATCGGTATCAGCGAGTCTTTTACTACTGCCCTGTCATCCGTATACGAGATTGAGCCGCTTGAGAATATTTCAATTGAGGATCCTCGTCCCGTTCCGGCTATTACAGCCTGCTGCGCCTGGTTACTGTTTCTTACAGGCATTTCAGGGATACTGTAGAGATGGCTTTGTTCAGAATCATGATGAAGATCGAGTATGATGGTACCGAATTCCACGGATGGCAGTTACAGCCTGGCGCAAGAAGCGTACAGGGTGAGATTGAATCTGTTCTTGAAAACCTTTGTGAAAGAAAGTTAAGAATCACGGGATCAGGAAGAACGGATGCAGGGGTTCATGCGCTCGGGCAGATTGCTCATGCGGATATCAGTGAAAATGAGTTTGATAGAATAGAGAACGGATTACCTTCATTGCTTGCGGAAGATGTGGCTGTAACTTCTCTTTCAAGAGTTGAAGATTCGTTTCACGCACGGTTCGATGCTGTTTCAAGACTTTACAGATATCGGATCTCAAAAGAGAAACATCCACTGACATCAAGATACAGCTATATTCTTAGAGGATCAAAAACACTTGATGCTGATGCGATGAGTAAGGCAGCAGCGCTGTCGATAGGAGAGAACAACTGGAAATCCATGGCAAAAGAAGGCAGCTCCAATTCGAGCTGGATGGTGAAAGTAATCGACGCACAGGTCATAGAGGATCGGTCAGGGTGGACTTTTCTTATAAAGGCTAACAGGTTTCTAAGAGGGCTGGTCAGAATCTGGGCTGGAACTCTCGCACGAATTGGTTCCGGTTCAGACTCTCCTGAGCTTATTGTTGAGCTTCTTGAAAGCGAAGATCGAAACAGAGCCGGAGAGTCTCTCCCTGCAAAGGGACTTACACTGCTGGAGGTGAAATACAGTTGAGCGTTGAATTCAACAGGAAAAAACTCAGGATGAAATCTCTGAAGGAAAGATCGAGTAAAGTAAATTCGGAACTCCTTATCGGCAGACTGACCGGTCATCAGATGCAGGTGGGAGATTTTGTAGAAGCACTTCCCGACATTCTGGCTGTACGAGGAATGAAAACGCTTGCTTCTGCTATACTGAAGGCAAGAAAGGCCGGGGCTGCAAGGATATTCATGTACGGTGGGCATGTAATTAAGTGCGGTCTGGGTCCACTGCTTGTAGAATGGCTGAAGGAGGGCAGAATCAGCTGTCTTTCTACAAATGGAGCGGGTACTATTCATGATATCGAAATGGCTCTCTTTGGAGAGACTTCTGAAGATGTTCAAGCGGGAATAGCCGATGGCAGTTTCGGCATGTGGAAAGAAACAGGAGAAATCTATTCAGCAGCGCTTGAACTTGCGGATAAACAATCGATCGGGCTGGGAGAAGCTCTTGGAAGAGAAATCCTCAGACTTGGCGGTAATGCTGCATTAAGCCCTCTGGCCACTGCATGCAGAGCCGGAATTCCGGTTACGGTGCATCCTGCTCTTGGAGGAGACATCGTACATCCTCATTCATCACTCAGCTGGGAGAAACTCGGCGCCGCGGCAGAAAGAGATTTTGATCTTCTCGGAGAGAGAATCATATCTCTTTCCGATGGTGTAGTTATCAATGCGGGTTCTGCAGTGATAATGCCTGAGGTATTTCTGAAGCTTCTTACATCAGCGATCAATCTGGGCTACAGCATCAGTAACTTCACAGCGGCCAGTTTTGATATGATCAGTCAGTACAGACCGGTTAACAATGTTGTATTCAGACCGGTAAAGGCTCTGGGAGGAACTCCGATAGTACTGACAGGGCATCATGAGCTGATGCTTCCGATGCTGGACATCTTCATTGATACAGAGGAGGCTGCAGATGATAAGAACAGCTGAAGTATTCATTATTCTGATAATGTTGATTATGGTTGCTTGCGGTAATACAACGATCTCTACTGAAACTGATGAGATTGAGGTAACCGAAGATATTAATCCATACGCTGATCCTCCAGGATATACTGGAGATCCTTTCACGGAATTTCCTGGTGTCATAGGTGTCTCTGTTCCCGGGGAAACATACGATGAGCGGGAATATGAGATTCTTTCCGGTACACATTTTACAGTGCAGGTCTCAGCTGCTGCAAGTCAGGAAACTGCTGATCGACTTGCTGAATCAATCTCCGCAGATATTACACTTCCCGTATTTGTGGATCATTCGGGGAGATACTGGAAAGTCAGGGTTGGCGCTTTCCCTGCACGAGAGGATGCCATTGATTATTCGCGTGTTCTGATGGATATGGGATTCACGGATGCCTGGGTAACAACAAGAGAGCCCTGACCTTGACAAAAAGCGGAATCAGGGTGATATATCCATCCGTTCTGTGAAAGAAAAACAGAGTTTTTGGTGCGTTAGCAACAAACATGGGGCGGGCTATCGACTGGTTCGATCCCCGCTCGAACATGAGCGTTAGCAACATTACCGAGCGGGAATAGCTCAGTTGGTAGAGCCCTACCTTGCCAAGGTAGCTGTCGCGGGTTCAAGTCCCGTTTCCCGCTCCATAATAAGAAAATGGATGACGAAATTCTCGTTGTCCATTTTCTTATTATGGAGCAGGGACTTCGGCTCGTTCATTCACATGAATCTCGTAGCCCGCTCCGCTC
>JAUVEU010000076.1 GCA_030594645.1 Candidatus Aegiribacteria sp. | reverse complement strand
AGTATCACGGCTTCCAGTGAATTCTCAGCTCACATGGGTATTCTCAGGCTTACTGGTATGAATGCGATACTTCACGGTCATCCAAAATTCGCTGTAATAATGTCAATGGACTGCCGCAGGGAGAATTGTGATACACGAGGGTCCTGCCATATCCGTTGTCCTGAAAAGCGCTTCATAGGCGGTATTCCCATCGTTCCAGGTGAAGTCGGCACCGGTCCTTATGGCCTGTGCAATACCATGCCATCCGCCATGATGGGTAATTCGGGTGTGATCGTGTGGGGGCATGGGCTTTTCACGGCATCTTCGAACGATTTCAATGGTGCTTTTCGAAATCTTCTTTCAATCGAGAAAATGTGTCAGGAAGAGTATTTCAGACTTCTCAAATGATTCTGGTTACATAATACTGGACACGGAGAGATTTCTCTGTTAGTTACCTATCAATATGAAAAAATCAACTTCTGACAACATGAACAGAATAGGAATTGATCCTTTAACAGGTCTTCATGACAGATCCTATCTTGATGGAATCAAAGATGAGTATCTACGCAAAGATGTAGCCTGGTCCCTTTTAATGCTTGATATTGATCACTTCAAACTGATCAACGATATTTATGGTCATCTTTCAGGTGACAGAGCCCTGCATCAGCTGGCGCGAACTATCCAGATCAATCTTAAGAAGGCAGATACCGCAATCAGATTCGGCGGAGATGAATTCATTGTCATCCTTCCGGATACCTCCGGAGAAGGAGCTCTGGATCTTGCTCACAGGTTGATATACGAAGCGGGAAAGATGAGTTTTCAATCAGGATTTCATATAAGCCTTTCAATTGGTGTAAGTCAGAGCAGGGAATCTGATGGTTCCATCCTGGAACTTGTCTCACGCGCTGACAAAGCTCTTTACCGCGCGAAGGAAGCAGGAAGAGGAAGAGTATTCTTCTTTACGGAAGACCTTATAGGTGCAGAATCTCCCGAGATCAGTACAGCTCATATGGTTGGTCGTCGCCCTGAGCTTCAGAAGCTCCGTCACCTTGTAGAGGAATCAGTTACAGATTCCAGCCGCTTTGCTGTGGTTACAGGCGATACAGGAGTGGGGAAGAGCAGACTTGTCGACGAACTGCTGAACTACTGCAATTTCATGAAGGTGCTGGTAGTGAAATATTCCGCCATGGAACACATCCGGCGTCAACCATATTCGCTTCTTGTTGAACCTCTGAAAGATGTCCTTTCTGTACTGTCCGATCATGAAATGGATATAGTCCGCAGAAATATAGAACCTGTCCATCCCGCTACGCTGGAACTATTTCCTGAGTTCGAAGCGTCAATTATCGACGATACTATATACTTCCGTGAAGAGAGGCTGCATTTTCGGATATTCCGGGATATCGCCGTGCTCATCTCAGCTGTTTCAACGATGCGCCCCCTTATGTTCATACTGGATAATCTTCAGTGGGCTTCAGAACAGGATATCGGTACTCTTTCCTTTGTCGCAAGAAATACTCCCGATGCGCACGTGTTCTATCTCTGCCAGATGCGCAGGGATGAAGGATCTGAAACCTGTTTCAAAAAACTTGCTGCAATCAGATCATCAATTCCTCTTTTAATACTGGATATTCCAAAGCTGACAGTGGAGGAAACTCGTAACCTGCTTCTTTTCTCTCTGAAGGATCCGAATATTCCAGGGGAAGCACAGAATTTCCTTATAGCACAAAGCGGAGGGAATCCTCTATTCCTGCGGGAATTACTCATAGCATGCATCGATTCGGGTTACATCACTGCCGACAGATCAGGAGAGAAGAGTTACAATATTCCGGATGACATAGCGATACCTGAGAGTCTGGGGCAGATAATCACATCGAAATTATCCAATATCAGTGACGAAGCAAGGGATCTTCTGAAAATAGCATCCCTTTCACCTGATCACTTCAATCTGGCGCTGCTCGAAGGTTTAACCGGAAGTGATCAGGTGGTACTTGCTCGAAGTCTTGATAAATGCATAAAAGCCGGACTGATAGAAGAAGTTCGAGAAGGAAAGAGTGAGGTGAGTTTCAGGTTCACGCACGGTGCTGTAAGGGATTTTCTCTCCTTTGAGCTTCCTGATTCTCTGAGACTTACTTACAATCAAAGGATAGCCGGCTATTTTGAGGAGTTCTACAACGCCGGTAAAGAAAATCTACTGACGACGATTGCCTATCATTATGCAAGAAGTCAGGACGACTCAAATGCCGGCAGATTCGCTCTACTGGCGGCTGAACAGGCTTTCTCAAGGGGAGCTAACAAAGATGCCATTGCCTGGTACTCAGTCTTCCTTGATAGAACAGATGAAAGAGATAACGATCCTGAACTTATGTTTAAAGTACATATCAACCTTGGAGAACTTTATTCAATAACGGGAAATATTGATATCGCTGATGAACATCTGAAACGGGCTCTGGAGCTTTCCTCGAAACCGGTAGAACTTGCTGCAGTGCATTTCAGGCTTGGGAAGAACTATCTCAATAGCAGCAGGTACCCGGAAACCCTTGATAGTTTCGGGCTTGCCATGGAATTATGTCAGGAAAGCGGATTGAACGACAAAGTAGCTGTAAGGATACTTATTGAAGCACTGATAGAGACGTCGTTCATCTGCAGGCTTAAGGGGCTGTACCCTGAGGCTTTATCTAATCTGGACAGGGCAGCAGAACTTCTGGAGGATCCCAGCAGGGACATACAGGATGATACTATGGCACAGTACTATACCAGGAGAGCTGATATAATATCGGAGACAGGTTCAGTTGACGAGGCCCTGGGACTTTACAGTAAGGCGCTTGATATCTACAGAAAGACAGAAGACCTGACGGGTGAGGCTAAGGTCTTGAACAACATGCACGGGATCTATTTAAGTCAGGGGGAGTACGGTAAAAGCCTTATAACCATGGAAGAGGTTGTCAGAATCAATCTGATCCTTGATGACAAACTTGGCCTGGCTATTGCCAATTACAATATCGCTGAATACTACCAGAGCATCAATATGCTTGATCTTGCGAAAGAATACTACGAAAAGTATCTGGAGATAAACGATGACATTGAAAACGATCTGGGCTTCGGATATGGAAGTTATGGGCTGGGCAATCTTTACTGGCTCGAAGGAAGGTTTGAAAAATCACGATTATGTTTTGAGGAAGCGATAGAAGTTTTCTCCAGGCTCAACTGTGACGAAATAAGAGCTGAATGCAATTTGATGATAGCTCGTATCTGCATGAAAACAGATAAGCTTGATCGTGCGAAGGAAATACTGAAATCACTGAACGATGAAGGACCATTTGCTTCCAACACGGAGAACAGCATACTCTTTGCAAAAGGACTTGCTTATTTGTCCACCTCTGATTCTGATACTGAATCACTCAAGAAATCTGTAGAGTGTTTCAAACAGATCATCGAACCATTGCAGGAAGACTCGGAGATAGAGATAGCTTTATACTGCAGTTCACTTGCCACCGCATATGGAAAACTTGGCAAGGATAAAGAAATGAAGAAGGTTTTGAAAAAGGGATCAATAGATCTGGCAGATAAGCTTCGCAGGATACAGTCCTATTCCATCAGGAACAGCATAATGACCCGCTCTGAAATTGTTGAATTCAAAGCACTATGCTCGCAGTGCAGTGTTGTTTTCCCGCCCGAAGGATATACTTTCGATTACAACAGATGATAAACCCGCATATTTCACCAGAGTTACTACTGCAACGGCGCATGTTGGTAAAATGTGCGGGTTAACCCACAAATTTCAGCAGAATTATTCCGGTTTCTTTTTCAATCTGTATATTCGCAGTGACGGCAGGATTCAGCTGTTCTAAATTTACTGATTAAGAGGTCCGGAATGTACACAGACAGGTTATGCGGCATCCTCAGGTCAAACCTGGAAAAGGCTGAGAAGAGCGGGATGTTCAAGAGAGAACGGGTCATTACGACAAGACAGGGCACAGTTGTTAATGTATCTCATTCAGGGGAAGTCCTCAATTTCTGTTCAAATAACTACCTTGGTCTTTCAGGTGATCAGAGACTGGTTGACAGAGCAAGGGAAATACTGGAGTTAAGAGGCTTCGGGCTTTCTTCTGTACGGTTTATATGTGGTACTCAGGACATTCATCGGGAACTCGAAGAAAAGATTGCAGGCTTTCTGTCAAAAGAAGATACGATACTTTATTCAAGCTGCTTCGATGCAAACGGCGGGTTATTCGAACCGCTGCTGACCGATGAGGATGCGATTATTTCCGATCAACTGAATCATGCTTCGATCATTGATGGTATAAGATTATGCAAAGCAAAAAGATATCGATACAGTCATGTTGATCTTGAGGATCTTGAAGCCGTTCTGATTCATGCTCGCGGGGCAAGAGTCAAAGCGATTGTTACCGATGGAGTATTTTCGATGGATGGTGAAATTGCTCCTCTTCCGGGGATATGTGATCTGGCAGAGAAGTACGATGCACTTCTTATAGTAGATGATTCACATGCTACAGGATTTGTAGGTGAGAATGGAAGGGGTACACTGGAGTATCACGGAGTTATAGAAAGAGTGGATATTGTGACATCCACTTTTGGAAAAGCACTTGGAGGTGCTTCAGGAGGTTTCACATCGGGTCCGTCTGAAGTGGTGGAAATGCTCAGACAGCGATCCAGACCATACTTGTTTTCAAATACGGTAGCTCCCGTAGTTGCGGGAACGACACTTGCCGTTCTGGATCTGATAGAAGAATCGAGCGTGGAAAGAGAACAACTGCGCGATAATCAGAGACGGTTCAGAAGAATGATGACAGAAGCTGGTTTTACAATTGCACAGGGAGATCATCCCATCGTACCTGTAATGTTCGGTCACCTGCCTGATGATGCCGCACTGGCTCAGAAATTCGCTGATGAACTACTGAAGTCAGGTATATATGCTATAGGATTTTTCTACCCTGTCGTACCAAGGGGGAAATCCCGCATAAGAGTACAGCTTTCAGCCGCACATACCTCAGAACAGATTGATCTGTGTGTATCAGCGTTCAAAGAGACTGGCCGGAGACTGGGTGTAATCTGATATTCTGCTGGTTACACTTGACAAAGTGGTGTAATTATTGAAGATACCCATTATGAGTACGCAAATTGCAGTTTCCGGTGAAGCGCTGTTCGGTAAGATCAGAAGGGAACTCCTCTGCCTGTTCTTTCTTAATCCTGATAGATCCTTCTATCTTCTTGAGCTGGTTGCAATCCTGCAGACAGGGCGTGGCGGAGTTCAGCGGGAGCTGGCAAATCTGACTGAATCAGGAATCATCAGAAGAGAGAAAACAGGTGTTAAAGCTTTCTTCAGTGTAGCAGATGATTCTCCTATTTTCGTACAGATGCAGAATCTACTTGAAAAAATGACTGATATCAGAAAGATGATTTCATCAGCAGTGAAATCTGCTGGTAATACAGTAAATACTGCAATTCTCTCACCGATTATCATCAGTGAGAGTATCCGTTCAGTAAAACTGCTGATAGTCTGCGATGAGATAAACGAACTGTTTCACAAGGAAATAGAACGAATTCGTCTTCTGACTGGAATAGAAATTCAAATGGAGATTGTGAGACGATCTGAACTGAGTGTATTCATTGAAGAACACTCTTTTGAGGAATGGATTTCTCCTGAAACGGGATTTCTGCTGGCAGGAAGATCTGAAGATCTGATTCCTGAAAAACACAAAGAAGACACAGTTATCAGTGAACCGGATCTTTTCTCGGGAACTGGTTTTAACTGGTAACTCAGGGAAAAATGTGAGTTTTACAAGAGACAGACAGTTCTATCGATTTTCATCGTATGGATTTCTGAAAAATCTGAGATTCTTTGAGCCTTTCATAATACTGTATTTCCTGGAAATAGGATTCTCATTTCTTGAGATTGGTATTCTATTCGCCATAAGGGAGATATCCACCGTATTTCTTGAAATTCCTACAGGGCTTATAGCGGATACAAGAGGGAGAAAAGTTTCAATGCTCTTCTCCATGGCAGCATATATCACGAGTTTCGTAGTATTCTTCTATTTTCCGGAATACATAGCAGCTGCAGGAGCTATGGTTCTATTCGCTTGTGGAGAAGCGTTCAGAACCGGAACTCATAAAGCGATGATACTGGAATACCTTCGACTGACCGGACAGACGGAATGGAAAACTGCCTTTGATTACATTTGCGGTCCCGGACAGATGTCCGGAAATCGGACTATTACGGTGCTACAAGAGCGGCATCCAATATTGGCTCAGCCATAAATGCGCTTATTGCTGCTGCTCTGGTTTTCATCTCAGGTAGCTTCAGATATGTATTTCTTGCCGCAGTGTTCCCATATGTCCTGAACATGATAAATCTTGCATCATACCCTGCAGAATTGGATGGGACTGATGTAAACAACATGCATGAGCGGGTGCGGATCAGAGAGACATTCAAAGAATTTGCATCAGTATTTCGAAGACCCGGTGCACGAATGGGAATACTGAATTCCGCTGTATTCGATGGTATTTTCAAGGTTCTCAAAGAATACCTTCAGCCAGTTCTTAAATCACTTGCTATCAGCCTGCCCCTTCTGGCTGCGATGCAGATCGACAGGAGGGTTGCTGTTGTAGCGGGCTCCGTTTACTTTCTTCTTTATCTTGCAGCAAGTGCAGCGTCAAGGAATGCAGGTAAATACTGCAGGCGAGTCAAAGGTGTGTAAAAAAGGCTGCCAATTCAACCTGGATAGCTGGAGTCAGTCTGATGATTATCGCTGGGATATTCTATGAATTGTCTGTTTTTGCTGTCACAATTGCTTCGTATTTCGTTTTGTTCTCTATCCAGAATCTCAGAAGACCAATATGTGTTACATACATAAGCGAGCATGTGCCTGACAGAGTTATGGCTTCAGGTTTATCTGCGGAATCGCTTCTGAAAATGCTTGTAATGACTGTTCTTGCGCCTTGTGCGGGTTACCTTGCGGACAGGGCAGGAATAGGGACAGCAGTGATTTCAGCTGGAATTCTTATGGCTGTTCTGTACATTCCGATGAGACTCAGAGAAACTAACCTGTAATTTTCTGATACTGTGGTTCAGGACTTATCCGGTTCAGTTTCGATTTTTTTCTTCATTATCAGCAGTGAGCTTCCAAGACAGGCTCCAAGCGTGGCGACTACCCATCCTTCATTCTGCCTTTCCGTAATGATATCGGATACTTTACTCTTCAGACTCCAGAATACCTGGACAACTTCATGCTTATACTCATCTCCGTCATTTACCATGATGAGCATATTCGCTCCTGAAACATCCGCAAGCGCAGCAACCTGCCAGCCCTGCTTTTCTCTGCTCTCGATAGTCTTCTTCATGGCAGCCGCGCTTTTCCATGAAGCCGGAATCATCAAATGTTTCATATTTTAAACCTCATTCGTCAAGTTCTAGCTGGGGATCCAGATCTTTTTCGCAGCTATAATCTCTGCACCCCTCGGGAAGATCATCTGTTCAGTTGAGATGCAGTAAAAAATGAAGCCTTTCCAGGAGAGAAGGTACTGCATCTTTTTCTTTTTGAATCCCGAGTGTGAGATAACGATGACAGGTTCTGTTGTACGGGAGAGAACCTTCGCGAATTCTTCAGGATCAAGACGGATTACAGCACCGGAAGCCTTCACGGCATTTGCCATTGCTGCAGCTGCTGCAGTTGAAGCACCTGTTACCGCAAGAACCGCGGCGCTCATGATAGGATCACCCATTTCTAACCTCCATCAATAAGTATGGACAATACTCATGAATGTTACTTCGGTACAAGGCCTGTGTTACACTGCAGCAAGCATATAGTCCGGTATACCCGCTAGTTCTGCTTTTCCTGATCCTTTTCGAAAATCCTTTTACTTGTTTTTAGTGCACAGAGGTGACCGCACATGGAGCAGACATCGTCGTCTGATGGAAGTGCTTCGTCCCTTTCATGTCTTGCGGTGGCAGGATCAAGCGAAAGTCTGTACTGAGCTTCCCAGTCGAATCTTTTCCTTGCCTCAGCCATCAGGTTATCAGCCTTCATTGCACCTCTGGTTCCGCGAGCGATATCAGCAGCATGAGCGGCAATTCTCGATGATATCACGCCGACTTTCACATCATCAACATCTGGCAGGCGAAGATGTTCAGCCGGAGTTACATAGCACAGGAAATCAGCCCCATACCATGCGGCCATTGCGCCACCGATTGCAGAAGTTATGTGATCATATCCAGGGGCGATATCCGTAACGATAGGGCCGAGAACATAGAAGGGAGCTCCCCCGCAGAGGCTTTTCTGCATCCGGATATTTTCAGCGATTTTATTCATGGGAACGTGTCCGGGACCTTCTATCATTACCTGAACTCCAGCCTTATGTGAACGTTTCTGTAATTCACCAAGCGTAATTAACTCTTCGATCTGAGCCCGATCAGAAGCATCAGCGATGCAACCTGGTCTCAGTCCATCTCCGAGGGAGAAGGTAACATCGTATTCATGAAGGATTTCTATCAGACGATCGAAGTGCTCGAAAAGGGGGTTTTCCTTACCCTGCTTATCCATCCATTCAGCGAGAAGAGAACCTCCCCTGGAGACAATACCCAGTTTTCTGCCCTGTACCTGAAGAAGTTTCAACGCTCTCGCAGTAACACCACAGTGAAGTGTAAGGTAATCTACTCCCGCTTTGCAGTGATCTTCAATTGCTGAGAAAATGTCTTCCTCGGTAACTTCACTTACATCTCTGTTCCCTCTGAGGGCTTCGCCAAATACCTGGTAGAGGGGAACCGTACCGATTGGAACAGGACTTCTTTCCATGATTCTGCTTAGAATCGTTTTCCATTTAGATCCTGTAGAAAGGTCCATAACTGTGTCTGCGCCGTAAGCAACAGCTACTCTTAGTTTTTCGAGTTCAACTTCGGTTGATTCCATATCCACCGAGCTGCCGATGTTTGCATTTATCTTGACGGTCATCCCGCGCCCGATGGCGCAGGGTTTCCGGATATCATGGCTTATGTTCGCCGGGACTACAACAGTCCCATCAGCCAGACCCTCTAAAAGCAGATCAACCGGAACATTTTCCAATTCAGCTGTTCGTTCCGCTACAGCGGCTGCTTTTCCCTGCCGCGCCATTTCTATTGCTGTTTTCATTGTTCTTCCCGCCGTTTCTCCCTTCGCCGGTATTATCCGGATCAGGTTCAAAGGGTCTGTTCTCAGTCCTGGCCTGCCGCTTTCAGAATCAATCTGCCGCAGGTTTCAGACACCCCATCATTCGCACCACTACCATAATCAATTTATAAATCAAGTGCGGATTATGGAATCATTCGTTATTGTTCCGCAGGAGGTAAAAAATGGCAGATAATGATGAGAGTAAACTGGTATCAGTACTTGAAGCTTCCTCTGAAATGGAAGCGATTACGATTAAGGCATTTCTCGAAACCCAGGGAATAGTTGCCGCAATCCGAAGCAGACAGATCCCGATGTACAACGGCATTGCCAGAATATGGAATCCAGTATGGGGTTATGTGATGGTTATGGATACTGATCGGCAGAAAGCTGAAAACCTGATTCTTGAATACATTGAGTCCTTGAATGACGGCACCGGAACAGAGGAAGAGGATTAGAATGCTTCCTATTTTACTTCAGAGCCTTATTATGAGCATGAATACCTGGATATTCGCACCTGCGCCACCGGATTCAATTGAGATTATGGATGCTCTTCGGGAAGATCCCATGGAAGTCCTGGTTTTCATGGCAAGAAGCGGCTGGAGTCCTGACTGGCTCAGCCCGGACAGTCTTGCGGCACATCTGATGGAAGCGGATTCGAACCGTTCAGCTGAAGCAGCGTGGTCAGTTCGCCTTCTGGGTTTACCTCTTTCAACTGAAATGACACCTGTGCTGATTGAGTTCGGGCGCGAATCCATAATTCCTGATTCACAGGATGTCGTTGATGATCCGGCGCTTCTGGATGCCTACATCAACAGGATTCTTCATACTTTCGCAGAGGGCTGCGAACCCTTGAATCTGGAAGCATTTGTTGAAATTATCTCTGCAACCTGGGACTTTATTCCCACCGATATCAGATCTCTTTCTCTTGAGGCTCTGGGAAAACTGGGGATCGATATCACGGGAGATATTTCTCCTTCAAGGATAGAAGAGGCCGGGCTAAGCGCCTCAGCGAGATATTTCAGTACACTTGATATTGAATACAGTTACATATCATCAGAAATGAATACACCGCTTGAGAGGATCTACATTGCCGGATGCGTTTCTCCCGAGACAGCAGGAAGCATGCTGGATGATTCCTGCTGGGCAGTTCGATTCAATGCGATTAAGGTTTGTGATCCATGCATCGTGGGAGAGCTGGTTAATGACTCCGTTCCTTACGTCTCACTTGCGGCTTCCATTGCCAGGAGGGAAGCAGGATTCGATGATGGAGCAAATCGGCTTAGCTCTCTGGCTGTCACATCCGGGCCGGTTGGGAACATGGCTACGGAACAGCTTGCAGCCGCTGATACAGTTCTTCTTCGTGAATTGATGCTTCATGAGGCTCCAGGCAGGAGGGCTGCCGCACAGACAGCATGGCTGAATGATTCAATACCTGTTGACTCGTTGATGGAGGAGAAATGGATATCGGATCCATACTGGGCTATTCCCATTTCATGGGCCTGGTATCTTGTAGATATCGGTGATTTCATGAAAGCAGAAGATGTGTTATTGAAGATTTCAAACCTTCAGGAAAACTATTCCGATCAGGTGCTGATTAAAGAATATGTAGCTTTACTGACGGACAGACTGCAGAACATGGAAGAATCTGAAGAGGAGCAGGAATCGGAAACAATTGAATGGACTCAATACGAACTTCCGTTTGAACCGGACTGTATTTCAATTCCTGATACAGTTGTAATAAAGACAGATGTGGGAGATTTCACAGTTCTCCTGTGGGTAAAGACTGCGCCGATTACATGCGGCAACTTCTGGAATCTTGCTGAAACGGGATTCTATGAAGGTGTTTATTTTCACAGGGTCATTCCCGGATTTGTAGCCCAGGCAGGTTGTCCGGAGGGAGTCGGAACCGGAGGCCCCGGTTACGTACTGCCTAATGAGCGAAGCCTCAGGAACTTCGGAAGAGGAGTCCTTGGAATGGCTGACGCGGGCTTGAACACCGGAGGCAGCCAGTTCTTCATAATGCTGGATGATCATGGAAGGCTGGACGGAAGGTATACAGCGTTCGGTATTGTATTGAATCAGACTGAACTTGACAGAATTACAGTCGGCACCAGAATCAGGGACGTAGTCTGTTTAGTCAACTAGTTGTCGGCATATTAATATTATGCAACCTATAATATGCGTTTATGAAAATGCAACGAATTTCTCCCTTATGTCAGTTATAAGGCACTTGCATGCATATATATCATTTGCTAGCTTCATGCCTGTATCAGGTACAGTTATCGTTTAATGGAGGGTGACATGAACAGGGATATTAAAAGAATTCTTGTAACAGGTGCTCTTGGACAGATCGGTTCTGAACTTACTGTTGAACTCAGAAAACGTTATGGCTCCGACAATGTTGTTGCTTCAGATATCAAATCAGATGAAGACAGGAAAGTAGTGAAGGGAGGCCCCTGGAGCATTCTGGATGTGACAGATATCGAAGCTGTTTCCAATCTTGTACGGAGTCAGAAGATTGATACGATTTTCCATATGGCTGCTATTCTATCCGCAACGGGAGAGAAAAACCCTCTGTTGTGCTGGAGCGTCAATATGGATGGTACTTTAAACATTCTTGAAACAGCAAGAGAGGAATCACTTGTAAGAGTGATAATTCCAAGCTCAATTGCTGCATTCGGTCCAGAAACACCAAGGGAAAACACACCTCAGAAAACTATTCTCCGCCCGAAAACCATATACGGTGTGACAAAAGTATCCGGAGAACTTCTGTGCGATTATTACGTACAAAGATTCGGTGTTGATGTTAGAGGGCTGCGCTATCCAGGTATCATCTCCTCGGAAACTCCTCCTGGGGGAGGTACTACGGATTATGCTGTGGAGATCTACTACAAGGCAATTGAAGAAGGTAGATACACATGTTTCGTACGGAGGAACACCATGCTCCCGATGATGTACATGCCGGACTGCATAAAAGCAACTCTTGATCTTGCTGATGCTGATTTTGATGATCTATCTCACCACAGTGATTTCAATGTAGGTGCTCTTTCCGTGACAGCTGGAGATATTGCGGAGAGTATCAGTAAATTCATTCCCGGTTTCGAAGTTACTTATGAACCTGATTTCAGGCAGGGCATAGCGGATACATGGCCGAGCAGCATAGATGATTCCCTGGCAAGGAAAGAATGGGGCTGGGAACCTGACTGGGACCTTGATTCCATGAC
>JAUVEU010000041.1 GCA_030594645.1 Candidatus Aegiribacteria sp. | reverse complement strand
TCCACATCATCCTCCCATTCACCCCAGCGACCGTTGCCATTACTGTCCCACATGTCGAAACCGGGTTCAGTGTCGTTATTGTCAGCATAGTACAGATCCGAGGGAAGCGGGACGAAAGTAGAAGAAGGAATAGGATAGGTGAACCTTGCTTCGAAAACATCGTTATCACCTGCGAGAAGCACGAAGTCGACCCCTTCATCTCTGCAGTCTGTCAGGAAAGCTCGCACGCTCTGCTGGAGGTCGAGGCATGGGTAGCTGCTCTGAATCCAATCAGTTGTATAAACTCCCGTAGGGATGCCCTTGGCTGTTTTCCAGTCTGCCAGCTCCTGCATTGGAACCTGGTATTCTGGAACCGTGATCACCACGTACTGCCCGTATTCCAATTGCCTGGGTTCAACGATAACAGCGCCCGAGTAGCCTATATCTACCGGGTTGACTACCATTGAGAAAAGAATATCGCGGGCTCTGTCTTCGCTCCACTGTGTTCTTCTGCGAATGGTTGGCTGGCTGGAATCAATTCCGTATTCGACAACGACCTCTGCCATACGCAGAACCCGCAGCTGTCCTGTTGCCGGGTTCCATTGGACAGGTCTGATCCAGATACTTGCCAGAGGCATTCCCCAGAGGACTCCTGACTGCCATAGCTCGAGCAGGTCCCCGGGATAGAACGAATTCGATCCATAAATATGTTCGTCCGGTGTGGCGAAAGCTGGTTCAGAGCCAATAGAACAGATTATCGGAATGACCGGGGCAACCGTGTATGTGCCAGGTAAGGTATCATATATGATATTTCGAACAGTTACGTGTTCAGCCCTGCAGCCTGCCGGAAGGGCAATCTCCAGAGGAATGTGAGGAAGATCCGGCTCGCCTTCGGCACCCAGGAACGGATACGCGGGCAGGACAACCTGGTGAAAAGAACCCTTGTGGATTAGCTGTAAACCGTCGAGATCCGGCTGCACCATAACCAGGATGGTGTCAGACATACCAACACCAAACAAAACGATCATCAAGCAAAGAGACATTCTCACGCTACAACCTCATTAACAAAAGATGTCGCTAAAGAAAACAGGTCAAGACAGATAAATAACTGGTTTCATTACAATCAAGAAGAGTGCGCAGTTAGATCGTTATTCTCCGTCTGAATCAATAATATTCAGAACAGCCCTGGTCTGTCAAATATTTTAAATACTAACTAATTTTATAAAGAAGTTTCAGTGTTTTGACAATATTCATAGTGATCTGATTCTTAAGAAGATCAGTAAGACCAAAGGCATGCTTATCGAGTTTGAAATCGTCTTTCCTGGCATAGGCATGATTTGACCAGTCAAGTATTATCATATATGATAATAGCATGAAGAATGAACTATCAATTTCGGAGAAACTCAGGAATCGCAGGCTGGAACGTGGCTTCTCCCTTACAGAACTCGCCAGGCTTGCAGATACCTCTCCTGCCACGTTATCCAGATATGAGAACGGCTGGACCAGATTCGAAGTATCAACACTCCGAAAACTGGCTATGGCCCTGGGCTGTAGACTTTCAATCGAATTCGTTCCCTCTGAATTATCAAAAAAAACGGGTATTCGTGAATCTGAACTTATTGACGAACTCAAGCGACTATTCTGGGACAGTGACTTCAACTCCTGGATACTGGATAAGCACCCTGTCTGGGCCGTGAAAAGAGTGCTGGAGTCAGGTCAGTTGAAAGATGTTCATTCACTTCAGATACTCATGGGCCGCGATCTGTTTCTCGAATCCGTTCTGAAGATTACCAGGATGTCTCCGAAAACAATGGTATTCTGGAACAACATTCTGAAGAAAGAGGGTATGCCATGCATGAAAAAGTCCTCCCGGAAAACAGCCTGGAACTTCTGAAGGAAATCGAATCCGGTCCGTCGTCGATTTTAGAGAACTGGATACTGGCCGGGGGAACGGGGCTGGCACTGCAGGCAGGGCACAGAATTTCAAATGATTTTGACTTTTTCAGAACCGATCTCAAGGACGCGAGAGAACTGCATGAGAAACTCAAATGCTACGGTAAGTACGAAACACTGCAGGAGGCGTCTCATACTCTCACCGTACTCCTGCGAGGCCTAAAACTTTCATTCTTCAGAGCAGGTTCCCCTTTCATCTTCAAGGGAATCGCATACCGCAGTTTCAATATTGCGGATATCCGTGAGATCGCATTGATGAAACTTCTGGCAATTTCGAACAGAGGGAGCCGCAAGGACTTCATCGATCTCTATATCATTCTTCGCAGAGAGACTACGCTGAAGGAATATTTCCGGCTTCTTCCAGATAAGTATGGTACATCAAGAATTAACACATACAGCATTCTCAAGAGCCTGACGTACTTCGAAGATGCGGAAAAAGAGCCCATGCCCCGGATGCTTGTGCCATTCATCTGGGATGAATGCAAAGCGTATTTTATCCGTTCAGCTCATTCAATCGTACTGCTCTGACATCTTCGCATTTCAACCATTTCCAGCAACCGGATATTACGACGAGGGAGTATACTGTCAGCTGCAGATTTCACAGGCTGACCGGTAAGACTAACTGCTCCTCTTCTGAGAGATATGAGGATGTTTTCTTGAACACCCTGATTCAATGAATGAGAAAAGAAAGGCCGATACTGCCCCAAACATCGTTAAAATCGGGAAACACCAGTCCCAGATCAAACCTTAGAAGACACGGGGACAGATCCATCATTGTCCCTATGCCCACCGCTGGCCCTACTGACAGGGAATCGATGATTTGTCGGTTACCCTGATAGGGGTCAGTCCAGTTTTCTCTGGAATAGTGGGCTTCGACCCCTGCGTTAACGAACATCTCTCCCAGAATCTTTCGCACTCCCAGTGAAAAGGAAGACATGTAACCAGATCTGTTCATAGGGGGGGTGTAAGCAGTGTCCGGCGGGGTCACGTATATAGGATCATAGCCGGCGTAGAAACCGGAGGCTTCGATACTCAGGTTATCTGTGAGGCCAACATCGACCATTGCCCCGACCATGATTATCCTGCCCCCGCGGAACAGCATCCGGGACAGACTTCTTTCGTAGTCCTCGCTCTCCGCATCGTTCCAAGTACCGGTGATCACCCATCTTACTGCGGGGCCAAACTTGAAGGGCAAGGCGATTGCACTGATCAATAAAGCCAGTACCAACAGAATAGAAAATTTCATGTTCGCACCTCCACAGGAAATATCAAATCACTACAGAGTGCATCAGTTATACAACTGACAGGATGATTCCTTCTTAAAGGTCTTCCTCAGTCTCCGAGGAGTCCGTCCCGAAGCCCTCCGTTAGGAGGATTGTCTCCGAGCCAGATGGAGAAGAAAGCACTTGCAAAGTCAGCCCCCTCTATAACACCCTTGAGATCACCTGACACAGACACCTCGAGTCCTGTGCCTGGAATGTACGTATAAACCATTCTTTCGCCATCATTTATGTCACTCATCCATGAGTTCAGCGTCTCAATCCGATCCTGAAATGTCAACAGGTCGTCGCCTGCGTTCTTTACAAAGCCTTCCGTCCAGGCACCTGTAATGTCGCCCTCTCCGACATCACGAACGAAATGAAGAATAAGACGTTTGGTCTCTTCTGATTCACAGATGGCATACCCGTCACTGGAAAGATTCTCCAGATAGAGAGCCGCTACATATACATTAACTTTGAATATGGTTGCTTCACGGGTTCCCAGACCGTTCAGCACAAGATCAACTCCATCTACAGTGATTTGATCCGGATATTCAACCCCATCTTTTTCCATAGCCATTACGGCTGTAGCTGAAAATGCCAAAACACTCAGCATAAGGACTGCTTTCATAGCACTCTTCATAACCCCATCCGATCTTTCATGAATACAGACACCCATTCTCGAATTCTACTTCCTGGATGGAACTCCGTATTTCAGTTACTGTTTCATAACGATGAAACATTTTCTGCATTATCACGCTGGATACATAAGAATATTCAGTATTGCAGTATGAAACCAGTCATCTCTTGTGTGCAGAATGGAAATCCCGGAATTCGACTGACTATGTATTAGCGAAACTGTACTTCTCTTCTCTGAATAATTTCAGGCACGCATCAACAACAGCGGAATCGTAAAGCCTGCCTCTGTTCTGCCTGATCTCCTCAATTGCTTTTTCAATACCTCGAGAGCTTCTGTAAGGTCGATGAGCACACATTGCCTCCACTACATCCACAACTCCGAGTATGCGTGCCTCCAAACAGATTTCATCTCCCTTTAGATTGTTTGGATAGCCTGAACCATCCATTCTTTCCTGGTGCTGAAGAACTATTTTTCCCACAGGCCATGGAAAACTGATGCTTTTCAGAATCTCATGCCCAGCATGAGGATGGGTTTTAATCAGTTCGTATTCTATGTCTGTCAGAAGCGTAGGCTTACTGAGAATCTCAGCCGGGATTTTAATTTTGCCTATGTCATGAAGAAGGCTGGCGACACGCAAACCCTCTATCAGATCTTCAGGAAGACCCATTTCTACCGCAACAGCACAAGCAATTTTAGCCACTTCCCTCTGATGACCTGCTGTGTAGGGGTCTCTTGTTTCAACTGCGGAAGAAAGAGCGTCAACTGTTCCCTGAAGAGTTTTATTCAGTTCATTCAAATTACTCTGTATGCTTTCTTCAACCTGTTTCCTGCTGGTTATATCCCAGAAAACAACCTGTGATGCCGGTTTACCCTGGTATGTTATTGGTATTGCTGTTACTTCAACATCAACCGATTTGCCATCGAGTCGAAGAAATTTCTCCTCGATAGGTTTTGCGAATTTTTCGTCCGCCTGACATTGTTTTACACGTTCAAGTACAATCTCCCTGTAGTCGGGATGGACAAACTCAAAAATTTGTTTCCCAAGTGCGTCTTCAGGAGAGGAGGCTGCAACGAGGTCAAGACTTGCCTTGTTGGCATAGACGATTTTACCATCTACATGAACAACAATAGCGGCAGGATTGTGGTCAAGAAGGCGACGGTAGCGCTCCTCCGATTCCCGGAGAGCTTCCTGGATGGATTTGCGTTCAGTAATATCTTCAAGGACTCCATCAATAAACTTGATTTGATTATTTTCATCCTTTACTGCCTTTGCAGAAAGGGAGCCCCAGAAATTCGAACCATCTTCCCGCTTGAGCTGAACTTCATGTCCGGAAACTGAACCGTCACGGCTTATGTTGGTTATGAATTTCTCCCGATCCTCATTATTCTGATAACAGTCAGATACCCTGGTCTTGATCATATTGTCTGGGTTTTCATAACCGAACATTCTTGCAAGGGCAGTATTTACAGAATGAAACATACCCCCTTCCGGACCGATGGTTGATCGGAATACCCCAATAGGAACATTGTTCAGAAGGGTACGGTAACGCTTCTCAGAGTCCTTCAGCGCGCGATGGGCTTTTTTCTCTTCTGTGATATTCCTGCCGAAGCTCAGCGTTCCTGTGATCTCACCATCCGTATATACGGGAAGTGTCTGAACAATAAGCTCGGCCAAACCCTCAGCAACCTGTATTCTTACTTCATACTCATTTGCGTTTCCGCTTAATGTATCCAAAAAGACAGTTTTCACTTTTTCCAGGTCATCGGGATGAATCGCAGGTGAGAATTGTCTGCCTTTCCAATCATTACTTTTCATCGAAGATATTTTCTCCGCGAATTTGTTGAAAAATACGAAATTCCCTTCCCTGTCCAGTTGCCATATCATTTCAGTTGCGTTCTCAACAACAGTTCTGTATTTCAACTCCGATTTCCTGATTTCCTCTTCCGCCTTTTTTCTCTCCGTTATATCCTGAACAAGTGAAAAGATTTCTGATACTGATCCGTCCTGGTTTCTTGAGGATTTCGAAGAGATACTGACATGAATAGTGCTCCCGTCCTTGTGTATCAGACGTTTTTCTAGTGTATAGCCATCAATCTCGCCTGTGGTTATTCTGTTCAGCGATTTACTATTGAGATCCCGATCTTCGGGATGGGTCAGTTCTGACCATTTTTTCTTCAGAAGTTCTTCTTTTGTATATCCGAGCATTTTGCATAGATGATTATTGACTTCGCTGAAATCCTTTTCCGGTATAGCGATTACCATACCGATCAGTCCGAGTTCAAAGTAACTGTTGAAGATATCCTTATTCATCAGTTGCCCCCCAGCTCTGAAACTCCGCATACCTTAAAAAACAAATTGATATTTCAATCAATACAGTTAACCGGTATTAATACTCTTTCTGTAGGAATATTCCGTTGTTTCTGATGCATGACAGTCAGAAGTTATTTATACGCTACTATATAGAGATGGTTACCGCAAGACCCTCAATTAGATTAATAAAGGTCGTAGCGAACCAGACGCCCGTCAAGCCTGCCGTTTCTAAGAGGTTTTTTCGAGGCTGCTCTAAGGCCGATCTTTTTAAGAAGGTCACGTTTTCCAAAGTAAATGTAAACGATCGAACCCTTGCATTTCTGCTTCAGAAAGTCACCAAGTTCCTTCATAAAAGCACCCATGTCCTCATGCTTCTGAAGACGTAATCCATATGGAGGATTTGTAATTATGGTTGAGTCTGAAGCATCGCTCAGATCCTGATATCGCGATGTTTTTAACTCAATCCTGTTTCCTGAAGGAAGCGTACAGCAGTTGCCTGAAGCTACAGTTACCGTTTCACGAGAATTGTCGCTGCCATGGATAAGCCCTTCCGGCAGTGTCCTGATAAGGGAGTTCGCATCCCGCCTGATTGCCTTCCATTGTTCCTTATCGAATTCCGGCATGCATTCGAATCCGAATCTGCTGCGCAGATAACCGGAGGGTATGCGGCAGTAATTCATCAAAGCCTCACATAACAGCGTTCCGGAACCGCACATCGGATCGATCAGCTTTGTGGATCCATCCCAACCGGAAAGATGTATGATTGCAGCCGCAAGGGTTTCCTGCATGGGCGCTTCGACCGATTTCTTCCGGTATCCCCGTCGGTGAAGAGAGCCACCGGAAGTATCCAGCCGGATGGATGCCCTGTTGCGATGGATCCGGAGCCCCAGCCAGACGTCCGGAGTCTTTGTGTCAACGTCGGGACGGCGCCCCTCCTTTTCCATGAACCAGTCGGCAATTGCGTCTTTTAGCTTGAGCGCAGCATACTGCGAATGTTTGATGTTGGAATTGGAAACATTGGAAAATATGGCGAAAGTCTTCTCCGGTGACAGAATCTGTGACCAGTCCATGGATGATGCTGTTTTATACAGATATCTGTCACTGTGACAATCAAATGTGAGCAGGGGTGCAAGAATCCGTGTAAAGAATCTTGATTGGTAATTGATCCTGTAGAGTGTTTCCATATCTGCTCCGAAGAACATTCCGCGGTACGCCTGTTTAGGATCGGTAGCCCCGAGAGAGATCAGTTCATCCCTGCCCAGTTCCTCCATACCGTCAGCAATGAGCCCGAAGAAACGTCCGGTTTTTTGATATTCGAACAGAATTCACCTCCATGACAAAATGAGAGGACCTCCGGATAAATACCGGCAACTGGTAATATCAGTAAAATTCAATCTCTTGGGGACTGCTCTTGACCGGAAGTAAAATAAGCAATAATACTGGAGCTTGAATCAAATGTTTGGAGGTACAGAATGATTATGATCGCTTTTTCTCTCTGGAGCGCTGCATTTGGAAACGGAGAACTCATCCCGGCTATGTATACTGTTGACGGGGATGACATATCTCCTCCGCTGGAATGGAGATGTGATTTCAATGTTGAGACATTCGCCCTCATATGCGAGGATCCGGACGCACCTGCTGAAAACTGGATTCACTGGGTGGTCTATAATATTCCGGGAGATATCAGAGAACTGGATGAAGGAATTCCTGTAGAACCGGAACTCGAGAATGGGACCATACAGGGAAGCAACAGCTGGGGAAGCATCGGGTATAGAGGTCCCGCTCCTCCTTCAGGTAAGCACAGGTATTTCTTTACATTATACGCTCTTGAAGGACATCTTCACCTGGCACCCGGAGCGACTGCGGAAGAACTGAGGGAAGCTATTGAGGGCAACATCATACAGCAGGTCGAATACATGGGGGAATACTCGCGACAGTAACACTGGTGATATACGGCCTAATCGTCACTTACCGGCTCAACCACCTGTATGTCCCAGAACGAGGGAAGGGTTTCACTGAAAAGACCTTCATCCATTTTCTCGACCCGCTCCAGTGGAACTCCGTGAATATTCCGTGAATGAGCCAGATCAGAATCACATTTGATATGCACAACTTCTACATCGTGTCCAAAAGCTTTTGCGAGGTTGTAATAGGGTGAAATTTCCCAGGCTCTGATTGCGGTATTGTCAACGACAATGACCAGGGGTTCTTTTTCTGCTTCATCTTCGTGCGATGTAAGGATTTCAACAAAGCGTTTCAGACAGGATTCGTGCGCTTCAGAAATAAGGAAGCTGTCAAATTTGTAGATTCCCTCTTCATCAAGAAAATAGTTATCAGCTGAACATATGAACGCATCCGGGAGATTGTTTCGAATCCATGTGGTCTTCCCCGCACCGGGAAGTCCTCGCATTATGAATACTTTTACCAATGCATACTTCTTTCCAGAATTGATCTAACACATTTAACAGATGGTTCCTGTCAGTCCTCTATTTCGTTCAGGATTTTGAGGAACTTATCGTAATGCAGAGCCTGCCAGCTCTCTGCTTCCAGCGCTCCTTCAGCTCTGGAAATCAGGGAAACCTTATGAGCAGTCTCCACGTCCGGAGCTTCGTAGATATCCATGAAGTCATATGGTCCAAGTATGGCGTAGTGCGCAATCCACTTGATTCCCGGACAAGTTTCCCGAACTTTTTTCAGCCAGGTTTTTCCCATTCTCTTTCTGTTTTCAGCGTCGTGCAGACTGCTTGGATGGTGTCGAGTCATCAATACGAAAGTAGGCATTTCATCACCTCCTGATAAACCTTCTACCTTGATTGTGTTACAAAATGGAGTCTATGGCAAGAGGTCATTATTCCCGGATCCATCACAAGTACTCGTAGCGAAGCGGTGCAGATTCCTGTGGATACGAGGCTTGTGATCGCAGACTCCGGAGGCTCGGGGACATGCAGGCTCTGCTGCGTGTCCCCGAAAAGTGTCGAGGACGGATGCGTGAGCATAACGAAGTAGACGCTGTCATATGCATCGCTGTAGTAGAGTGCCTGTGATGAATCCTGGATATTACACTCGCATACTGCGTTATGCTCATTCGACCTTCCTTGAAGTGTATAATACATCTGTGTCGATCTCATTCGCATGCCTTGTCTGCGAGCGCTTCTACACCGTTTCGTTACGCAACCTGGTGAAATATCCGGACTAAATATCTGTGTGAATGGAAAGAGTCGAATATTTGAGTTGCATTAGATGGCAACCTCACATAGATTAATTAATGGATTTACTATTTTGAAGGAGTGATTTTGATGGATGAGGACAAATATTTTCAGTCGCCCTGGGGTACACTTCTTAAAGTACTCAGCCTCTTTGGCATTCTTGTAATCACAGGAGTGCCGGGCTGGCTTCTTCTGTCAAAAGGCGGTTCAGTAATAGAAGCGATTCTATACTGTGTGATCCCGATTATCGTTCTTTTCATCGCTCTGCTTTTCACTGTTAGAGGGTATGTGATCAGAGGCAATGTTCTCGGAATAAGGAGGCTTTTCTGGGAAACGGAATTTGATCTCTCTTCCCTTATGTCCGTCAAGTGCGATCCCAAAGCCATGACAGGTTCAATCAGGACCATGGGTAATGGAGGACTTTTCAGTTTTTCCGGAAAGTACAGAAGCGGGAAACTTGGCTTCTTCAGGGCTTTTGTTACTGATTTCAGAAACTGCGTGGTTTTGAAATTCGATGAACAGGTAATTGTTGTCTCACCTGAAAATCCTGAAATGTTCGTGGAAATTCTGAGTAACATACAGAACGTTTCATGCTGAACAGCACATAGAATATTTGGAGTTGAATAACATGGAAAAAGAATATCCATCCTGTGCAAGATGCCCCTATACCGCTGAAGAACGGCTATGTTCAATGCGATCGGGAAAAGCTTTGCCGTCATGTCCTACTGATGATACCGAACTTCTTGAAAAGGCAAATATCGAGTTCGAGAATCAGAATATCAGGGAATTCGCAAGGCAGGCTTCAATTCAGGAGGGCGAAGGTTACAGGAACAGGAACCCTCATAATACCTGTCCTGAACCATGCAAGCCGCGTCTTCTTGAGATAGTTGAATTCGCGGAAAAAATGGGCTTCAGAAAGCTCGGGCTTGCTTTCTGTACAGGTCTTTCCAGGGAAGCAGGAGCTGTAGAGAGATTTCTGTCCGAAAAAGGTTTCGAGGTTGTCTCTGTAATCTGCAAGGCAGGGAGGATACAGAAGGAATTCATCGGAATCAAAGACAGCGAAAAGATCAGACCGGGGACAGATGAATCAATGTGCAATTCAATATTTCAGGCTATGGTTCTCAATAAGGCGGAAACGGAATTCAATATAATGATTGGTTTGTGTGTCGGGCACGATTCCCTGTTCCTGAAATACTCGGATGCTTTCTGTACTGTCCTTGCAGCAAAGGATCGGACTTCAGCACACAATCCCCTTGCAGCGGTCTATACTCTGGAAAGCTACAGTCGGTATCTGAAGAAAGATTAGATCCGGCAGAATTTGCAGGCCAATCCGGCCGAGTCTGCTATGCCAAGCAGTTCTTCGCGGTGCTTATCAACAACATCCGAATCGATCTTCGAGAATCTCACAGTCAATTTGCTTCCATCAGTACGAACCCGAAATCTTCCCTGCACTAATGGCCGAAGCGGAGCTTCCATTTTTCCTATAAGCTCAACAAGCTCCAGGGTAATCGGGTGGCCCTCAACAATCCTTGTAGCAAGGCATGAATCTGATGGTTTTTCTATTCCGAAAGCTGCAAGCGCGGCGGCCATTCTGCCGATATCCGCCTTTCCCATACCGGCTTCAAGGAACGGATGAAGAATACCGTACTCCCCGGCAGCCGCAAGACCGGGTCTGCACTCTTCCTGATCATCAGTATTCGTGCCGTCCATTACCGCCGTGAAACCAAGAGATCGAGCTTTTTCCCTGAGTTTTCCATAAACTTCCCGTTTGCAGACATAGCAGCGCTCAGATGTGTTTTTAATGAAAATCGGATTATCAAGAGGATTCACATTCACAAAAATTGATTCGATTCCGATTTCAGCGGCAACTCTTCGAATCGAATCTCTGTAGAACTCCGCAAGAAAAGGTGAATCCGCTGTCATCGATACGACATTTTCCGGACTAAGGGCATCGGTCGCTGCTCTCAGAAGAACTTCGCTGTCGATTCCACCAGAGAAGAGGACTGCACAGCAACGTGTGTCAAGCAGAAATTTCTTCAGCAGACCCGGTACGATCATGATTACTCCTCTGGCTTATACTGTGTCCTGCCGCTTATAATATGATGACTATATAAAGGAATGTCCCTGATAAAATTGGTGGTTTATGAAGATCGCTGTTTTCGATCCTTTCTGCGGTGCTTCCGGGAATATGATTCTCGGAGCTCTTATCGATGCCGGCGCAGATGAATCAGATTTGAATGATATGCTATCAAAGCTTAACTTGAATGGCTGGAAAATCACCACGGAAACAGTTTTGAAAAATAGCCTCAGAGGGACACATGTGGAAGTACATGTACCACTTGAAACCGAAGCAAGAAAACTTCGAGATATTGAAAAAGTAATCAGGAATGCAGACTTGCCGAAATCAGTTACCGAGAATAGTCTCAAATCGTTTCAGAAGCTTGCCGAAGCCGAAGCGGAAGCTCATGGAATACCTGCGACCGAAGTTCATTTTCACGAAACAGGCGCGATGGATGCGATAATTGATATCGTTGGGAGCTTCTGTTGCCTCCATCTGCTTGGGATTGACAGGGTTTTCTCTTCTCCTGTTGCGACTGGAACAGGCACTGTAACATGCGCACACGGCACTCTGCCCGTTCCGTCTCCAGCAACAATGTCTCTTCTCAGAGGAATTCCAACTTGCCCTTCCGGCATAAGATCTGAACTGACCACTCCCACAGGCGCAACCATACTTGTCACAGCAGTCAAATCATGGGATACTCCTCCCCCCATGATTCCGGTCAGCTCTGGAATGGGCGCCGGCACATTTAACCTGGAAAGACCAAACCTGCTTCGCGTTACAATTGGGACTCAGGTGGGAAGTATCGGATGTAACCATGATAACTGTATCGAATTAAAAACAATCCTGGACGATTTGGATATGAGAATATGGCCCGATACTTCTGATCTTATTCTCGAATCCGGAGCTTTTGACTGCTATGCGGCAATGTGCATCGCAAGAAAAGGGAGACCTGCAATTGAGGTAACTGTTCTTTGTCCCCTTTCGATGAAGGACGATGTCATTGAATGTATTTTTCGTAATACAACAACTCTGGGAATAAGAATTCGGGAAACAGAAAGGGCTGTCCTTGAAAGAAATTTCATTGATGTGTCAACAGAATTCGGTACGATTCCTGTCAAAACAGGTATTTTTGAAGATGAAGTAATACATCTGGAGCCGGAGTATAAGGATTGCGCGAAAGCGTCAAAAATCCATAATGTTCCCGTACAGGCTGTTATAACTGCGGCAAGAATCGCGGCTGATCAAATTAAAAAGGGGAGATGAGTATTCTGGAAGACTATTCAAAAAACCTCCCGATGACGTCTCTGGGTCGTAAGAAATTGCGGTCAACAGCGCTGTTTCTTCTGGCTCTTGTAGCAACAGCTTTCTTGATCAGTTTCCTCTTCTCTCTTAGTCCGGACCCTCCGCGCGAGAGTATTCTTTCAGACGTTGATGATTTCCCTCGGGATCATATCTGGTTCAACAGCAGCGAACCTCTGAGTATTTACAACCAGCTCAGAAGACATGTTGTCGTTGTTTTCTTCTGCAGGATGTCTACTCTTTCAGATGTTCAGTATTTCACATTGCTTCAGGAGATTCAAACCGAGTTCGAAGAACAGCCATTTGTTGTGGTAATCGCGTTGGAGACATCCGAAACCTCTATCGAAGAACTGGAAAGCATAGTTTATGACTGGGGCATCGATTTTCCTCTGATTGTTGATAACAGAGGTATTGTATCCAGCCGGTTCAATGTCAGTTCATATCCTTCTCTGCTTGTTCTTGACTCACAGGCAAGAGTATCCGCAAGATTCTATACCGGGTGGGAACAGACTGATCTTAAAGGCATTGTTGAGGACCTTCTTCAGCTGGAGGGAGCCATGCGACCCGCTCCGGGTCCGATCTTCAAACCGGATGGAAAATCATTCATCCCGAATTCACTTCGGGCGGAATCCTGACCGGTTTGAATCTCTCAAGCAATCTTTCGCGGGAAAGTATAATCCATTTCCTTGAAGGCGGAGGACCCGATTCCAGACTGTTTGAGGCAGCGAGAGCTGCTCTTCAGGAATCAGCAGGTTCCGGTGTTTTTCTCAGAGGAATTGTTGAACTGTCAAATAACTGCAGGAAGAACTGCCTCTACTGCGGACTCAGAAAAGACAATAGAAACTTCTCGCGATATACGATTCCTGCAGGTGAAGTTGTCACCGTACTTAAGTCAGGATACGCAAAGGGACTGCGCTCATTTCTGCTTCAATCGGGTGAACTGCTGGGAGCTTCGCATATCGACCATATAGAGAAAATCCTTCGCTGGGTTTCGGGAAACCTGGAGGGTGTCAGCATGGTACTTTCAACCGGAGAACTTCCTGCCAAGGTTCTGGAAAGATTCAAAAAGGCTGGTGCTCACAGGTATCTTTTGAGAATAGAGGCCTCTACACCGGAATTGTATAAAAGGTTTCATCCTGATGATGGTCTTCACGAATACGGCGATAGGCTGCGTTCTCTTCAGATGATCAGAGCTTCAGGCTGGCAGACCGGAACAGGTGTACTTATCGGCCTGCCGGGACAAACTTCTGAGAATCTGGCCGATGACCTGCTGTTCATGAAAGAAATGGATATCGATATGTGCGGCATGGGGCCCTATCTTGAGCATGAGCAGACACCTCTCTGGAACAGGCGCGGTGAACTCAGTCAGTTGGAGGAAAGGGAAGTTCTGACACTCAGGATGATCTCGCTGCTGAGAATACTCCTTCCAACTATAAATATCGCTGCCACTACAGCTCTGCAGACTCTTGACCCTGAAGGTCTTGAAAAGGGTCTCATGGCAGGGGCGAATGTTGTGATGCCCAACCTCACACCGATGAAATACAGAAAAGATTACAACCTTTACCAGGGAAAAGTGCATGTGGAGGATACCCTGGATGAAGTTCTGAAAATACTTGGGAATCGTTGCGGTGTAATTGGAAGAAATGTAGAACTGGAGAATCCCGGAGATCCGATTCATTTTACAAATCGAATGAAAGCACAGGCAGGTGATTGAACTGAATAGTCATGATATTTATGAACTCCTTGAATTATTAAAAAAGGCTGGTATTTCCCCTGAGGAAGCTCTCGATATCCTGAATTCACAGTTTACTTCTCAACTGGGATTCGCAAGAGTGGATACGGGTAGAGGCGTAAGAGCCGTTCTCCCCGAGATCGTACTCGCTTCGGGAAAGGATTTCGAAGAAGTGAGAGCTGTAACTGACAATCTCTTCAGCAGCATTGGTCTTGCAATTGTATCCAGAGTTGAAGCCGGGCTTGGTGAATACCTTCGAAAAGCTTTCCCTGTCGGTTCCTATCACGAGAGAGCCCGTATTTTTACTCTCGGAAGTAACGAAACTGAATACAGGAAAAATGAGGGATCAGCTGCCGTTATCTCAGCTGGAACATCAGATCTTCATGCAGCTGAGGAATCTGCTGTAATTCTGGAGACAATGAATGTTGATGTAAATCGATTTTATGATATCGGAGTAGCGGGAATCCACAGACTGGGACATATTCTTCCCGATCTGCGGACTAATTCTGTCTGTATCGTCTGTGCGGGAATGGACGCTGCTCTTCCAACTGTAATTGGAGGTTTGTATAAAGGACCTATGATTGCAGTTCCAACATCCACAGGGTATGGTACCGCATTCAAGGGAGTCACTGCGCTCCTTTCGATGCTTAATTCATGCAGTCCGGGAATATGCGTAATGAATATCGATAACGGACTTGGTGCGGCGGCAGCTGCACTGAGAATATTGAGAGGAAACTATTAGCATGTATCTTGTAACCGGAGGTGCCGGCTTCATCGGCAGTAATATCGCAAGGGAAGCTCTGGCAAGAGGAGAAAAAGTCAGGATTCTGGACAATTTTTCAACCGGTCACTGGGCCAATCTGGCTGATATCAGAAATGATATCGAAATAGTGGAAGGTGATCTCCGCAGCTATCATATTGTAAGGAATGCTATGGAAGACATAGAAGTTGTCTTTCATCAGGGAGCGCTTCCCAGCGTTCCCCGTTCAATATCTGACCCGATAACAACTAATGAAGTGAATGTTCAGGGTACGTTGAATATCCTTCATGCCGCTCTGGACGCCGGTTGCAGACGGGTTCTTTTTGCTTCTTCCTCTTCTATTTACGGAGATGCCTCCGAGCAGGTTAAAACCGAGGATCTTCACGTAAAACCCCTTTCTCCCTACGCAGTCAGCAAACTTGCCGGAGAGAAATATATGCAGGTTTTCCATCATATCTACGGACTGGAAACCGTTGCCCTCCGGTACTTCAATGTCTTCGGACCCTACCAGGACCCCGACAGTCCCTACTCCGCTGTTATTCCGCTGTTTATCAGAGCTTTTCATGAGAAAAGAAAACCTGTGATAAACGGAAACGGCGAGCAGTCAAGAGATTTTACCTACATTTCAAATGTAGTCCATGCCAACCTTCTTGCTGCAAATGCTCCGGAAGCTCCGGGAAGAATGCTGAATATTGCATGCGGAGACAGCATTACAGTAAACAGAATGGCTTCCGAGATAGCCCGGTTAACGGGCAGGGAAGATATTATCCCTCTTTATGGTCCGGATCGACCCGGAGATGTGAAACACAGCAGGGCTGACATTTCTCTCGCTGGAAATCTTCTTGGATATGAACCAGTTGTCACTTTTGAGGAGGGTTTGGAAAGCACCGTGTCTTTCGTGCTCGAAAACCGGAAGTAATCTGCAGGAAGTATAGGCGGGAGTAACAGGATGGTTCAGGCGCAAAAGCTGAGGCAGCTTCTTCGCGAGCGGACAGTATTTCTGGATGGAGCGGTCGAAACCGAACTGATCAGTCGTGGAATGCCTGCCTCTGAATCAGTTGAGAAGTGGGCTGCCGCACATCCGGATGTTCTCAGGTCTGTTCACCGGGAGTATGCTGATGCTTCGGCTGATATAGTACTCACATGCACTTTCGGAGCAACTGCGGCAAAGCTTGGAGCCGGAAATGTCCGTCGATTAAACACACTGCTGGCGCAGCTGACTATGGATGAAGTCGGAGACAGAGTCCTGGTTGGCGCCAGTATTGGACCCACCGGAGATATGATTCATCCATCCGGAAGCATGACCTGGAAGGATGCCTATGCTCTCTTCAGCGATCAGGCAGAGGCTCTGGTCAAAGTCGGAATAGATATATTCTTCCTTGAGACTTTCTCCGACCCAAGAGAGCTGAAAGCAGCGGTTCTTGCAGTAAGAGATGCTGATCCGGACGCATTCATATCAGCCCAGATGACCTTTGGATCCGGAGGCCTCTCTTTCTCAGGAACTTCACCCACAGCACTCGCTCTTCTGATGAACCACCTTCCTGTTGACGCAACTGGAGCAAATTGTTCGAAACATCCGGAAGAATTACTGCTGGTGATACAGGAGATGGCTCGTTTTTCAGAAAAGTGGATAACTGTCGAACCTGATGCGGGTCTGCCTGTTGATGGAAAGTGCGGAATGACTCCTGAGGAACTGGCCGGGTGGATGGAGAATTTCACTTTGAGCGGGGCCTCTATAATTGGAGGATGCTGCGGCACCGGCCCTGCGCATGTGCGGAAGTACACTTCGCTTCCATACAGGTTGCATGCTAAAAAGATTGAAGCGGACAAATTCCATGCTCTGACTTCAGTTGACCGTATCGTTCCCATTAAAGACCGGATGCTTACTGTTGGTGAATCCATCAATCCCACCGGAAAGAAGCAGCTTCCAAAATTGCTTTCAGAGAATGACTTTCTCGGTGTTATTTCTCTCGCACGTATGCAGGGAAGAGCGGATGTAATAGATATCAACCTCGGTCTGGAGGAAATGCTTCCCGATGGGCTTGTTCATGAGCTCTTCAGCCGCCTGTCCCTTGGATCACCTCTTTCCGTTGATCTGTCCGATCCTTCAAATATCGAAGATGCCTTCAGTGAGCTTGGAGGAATCGGAATTCTCAATTCCCTTACAGCATCAGAAGAGTTTATACTGGACAGAGTTGATACTCTTCTCCGCCATGGCGGATATACTGTTCTGCTGCCGATAGACGAAAGCGGTCTTGGAAAAACTCCATCTGAAAGACTCGCGAAAATTGAAAAAGGAATCTCAATCCTGAAGAAAGCGGGTTTCCCTGAAGATAGAGTAATCGCTGATCCTGTTGTATCGCCTATCGGTACTGGTGCTGATTTTAGAATAACTCTGGAAACCCTCAAGCTCCTGAAGGAAAGAGGTCTCCTGACTATCGCCGGGATCTCCAATATCTCCTATGGACTTCCTGAGCGGAGCAGTATCAATGCTGCTCTTCTGGCTGTGCTGGCTGTGCATGATCTCGACATCGCAATCATCGATGTGCTTGATTCAATGGTGCTTGGTATTCATAAAAGTTCGCAGATACTGCTTGGAAACCTCGAACCGGTTGAGAGAAGGCTGCCTGAACTTGATGCACAGGGAATATCTCCGGATTTCATGGGAATACTCAGAAAAAACATCATTGTAGGTGATAGACGACAGACGGAGTCAGCCGGAAGAGAACTCCTTGAAAGCGGAGTATCCGCACGTGAAATCCTTGAGAAAGGCCTGGCAAGTGCTATGGAGAAAGTAGGTGAACTCTACAGCAGAAGAAAACTATTTCTTCCTCACCTTATCGCAGCAGCAGGGGCAGCAAAAACCCTGACGACCCTTCTCGAGCCGCACCTTGAGAAGGAAGGAACAGCAGAATTCAGGGGTAAAATAGTCGTCGCTTCTGTCAGAGGTGATATACATGACATAGGTAAGAATCTCGTAGCCCTGTTTCTCGAGAATGCAGGCTTTGAAATTACCAACCTCGGAAAGGATGTTCCTTCAGCAATGATCGTAGAAAAGGCTGAGGAAATTGACGCAGGCATCATCGTCCTTTCTGCATTAATGAATTCAACTGCTCCTGAGATGGAAAAAGTAGCAGCACTTGCTAAAGGAAGGAATCTGAAAGCCAGAATTTTAGTAGGAGGCGCTGCAATCACGAAAGATTACGCAAAATTCATCGGTGCTGATGGATATGCCCGTGATGCTTATCAGGCTGTACTTGAGGCTGAACGCCTGGTGCAAACGGTGCCACCCACCAATAAACAGCGCAAATAAACGGTATTATATAGCTAAAAGTCAGCGTGAACACGCACCAGAGAGATTTGTTTTTAGGGGACACCCACCAGAGAGTGGATGTCCCCGTATGTTATTGTTGTAGCTCAAGCATGTAGATTTTCTGGTACCCGCAGGCGGGATCATCCGCATAAGCAAGAATCCCGTGTGAATCAATGAAGAAACGCCATGACCCTCCATCAGGCGGGTTTCCCTCTACCACTGCCGTAAAAAGCTGATCTCCCGCAGCATCAAAAACATCAAAAGTAGGTACAATCGGTCCTCCTCGAAGTACCCAGAGGTTTCCTTCACCATCAATCTCTATTCCTCTGATCAATGGCTTATAGGGATCCGGTTCCAGTCCAGGGAAATCATCACCCATAATAGCGGCTTTTGATTCGAGGATATACTTCTCTATCTCAAGTTCCTCTTCGGTGCGAAGCACCGGCTCAAGGTCCAGTTCCAGTCTGTTGATCTCGTTCCCGTCCGGCCCATAGACCATTACAACAGCTTCTTCTGTGGAGCGGGGAGCAATGTATACATTACCATTGAAATCAGCTGCTATGTCGTAACCGAACCAGACAAGTTCTATCATTCCGGCCATATCTGAAGGATCGAAGGGAACTGTGTCTTCAATATAGGTTTCCAGCGGCTCTTCAGAACCGTATTCGTACTTTGATACTGAAACAAGTATCTGCGGTTCTCCTGTGGATGTATCGAATTTCAGATCCTTACGAACATATGAACTGCCCTCAGCACCTTCTAAACATGTCGGGGGAGAACCGAATGACTGTTCGGAACCGAGCCATTCTCCTGTTGCGTAATCGAACTGGTGAAGACCTAGAATTTCACTTCCCTCACCGGACATGAATAAATGTCCATCCTCCGATATTGAAAGAAAGGCTGCGTCCTGGAGTTCCCCCGGACCGTTTCCCTTTTTACTGATCTGCCTCAGGTACAAGCCTTCCGGTGAGTAGATCCGTACGCACGATCGCGAGCAGTCCAATACGGCGATGTTGCCGTCGGGGCAGTAAGCAAGGCCTTCCATAGCTCCCATGACATAAAGGGAATCACCAATTTCGATGCCAATTGAATCTACAGGAACGAGTGAGACTATTTTGACCTCCTCAGCTCCTTGAAGCGATGCGTCCTGATCCGGTTCACTCCCGCCACAACTCATCAGCGACAGAAGCGATATCAGCGTTGTTACAGCTATTCGTTTCATGCTATGCCTCCCAGGCTGTAAAATGATAATGTTTCAGTTTTGAATATAGTCGCTTTTCCAAAAATACATAATTTCCTACTGCCAAGCAGTATTATTGCTTTTTATATCGATGTCGTTTTTATTGGTGGGTGGCACCAACTGCTTAAGCTACTGTTCTCTTGCTTCAAGCATATAGATTTTCTGGAAACCGGATGCGGGATCCTCCGCATACGCCAGTATACCGTTCTCATCAATATAGAAACGCCATGTGCTTCCATCAGGCGGATTGTCGGCAACCCGTGCCGTGTAGAGGAATTCTCCTGTGGTGTCAAACACATTGAATGTCGGGGTTGAAGGCCCCCCCTGAAGCACCCAGAGGTTTCCGGATCCGTCTATTTCCAATCCCCGGATAAGAGGTTTGTACTGATTCGGTTCCATGCCGGCCGGATTCTCACCGGATGCAATAGCTTTAGCGCGGAGAATGTTCCTCTCCATCTCCATCTCATCTTCAGTTCTTGCTGTCGGTTCAAGGTCAAGCTCAAATCGGTATTTCTCCTGACCGGTGGAGTCGAAGGCTATCACAAGAGCCTCTTCAGTTGATCGGGGCGCAATATATACGGCTCCGTCAGCAGTTGCTGCTATGTCATAACCGTACCAGTCGAGTTCCAGCATTCGGACATTATCGGAAAGATCGAAGCGGATTGACTCCTCATAATAAGTCTGAATCGGTTCTTGCAGACCGACTGCGTGCCTGGCTATTGATATCAGCAGCCATGGTTCTCCATCCTGCATCTCAAATCCTATTGTCTTTCGCAGATAGGAATTTCCCTCTGCTCCCTCGAGACAGCTGGGGGGAATGAAAGTATGCTCGGATTCGAGCCATTCGCCGGTGAAATAGTCATATGCATGAACACCGAACACAGAGCTGCCTGATCCTGATATGTATACATGCCCGTCCTGAGATATAGCCAGGAAAGTCACACTTTGCAGTTCACCGGGACCATTGCCCCTGTTGCCTATACGTCTTTGAAACTCACCATGCGGTGAGTAAATACTTACACATGATCTGCCGCAATCAAGAACTGCTATATCACCATCAGGTCCGAATGCCACACCTTCCACTCCACCCATCACATAGTTTGAATCACCCTGTTCAACTCCGATGGAATCAACAGGTATCAATATGACGGATGGTTCTGATTCAACGGCTGCCGTGGCGGCTGTTTCATCCTGCATACCCTTTCCGCAACTTATAAGCACGATTACTGCCAGTATAATCACAGTGATATTCTTGAACATTTGAGGTTATCCTTTCTTAATAATACTATTAAGTTAATACTAGAGAATAACAAAATGTCAAGCGTTATACTGAATCTGTCGGCTGATATCGATGTCGTTTTTATTGGTGGGTGGCACCAACTGCTATTGAAGTGGCGTTCGGCCCCGGCTCTCTATTATCATGATTCTGGCATTTTTCGATGAATCATTCTGGAAGTGGTGTCTCTCGTGAGGATGGACAATGACAGTATCACCCTCTCCAAGCATATGCATGGATCCATCACCGTCCATGAATAACAACTCCCCCTCGAGAAGAGTTATTATCCTCTGGCTGTCGTACTCCCGTCTGGGAACCCTTCCTTCAGGGCGGATTGCAAGTATCCTGACAGTGACGCTGTTACAGCCCTGCGCGGGGCCGGCAATTATTCGAGAAGTGGTGTTTCTGTAACCCGCATCCATCTCACGCTTTGCCCTTACTGATTTCGCGAGTAATACTGTTGCCATGATGCTACCTGCCCGGTCCATAAGTCAGGGGTGAGCCTATTGAGACAGTCCATCGTTCATGCCATTCCGTTGACCATCCACAGCTGATGACCGCCGGTCCCATTGGTGTTCTCATTCCGGCTGAAAGCCCCGCTCCCCATGTTGATTCTCCGTCTTCGATCTCCAATGGTGATTCCCAGTCCCATGATGCTCCAGTCTCAATTGACAGGAAGAAAGGACCGTTCAGATCCCTTCTGAAGCAGGCGGATCCCGCCAGTCTCTGTCTGGCCGGAAGAGAATTCCACGGCATGCCTGGAATGGATCTGGATGCGGTAAGTCTGCTGTCCTGCCAGTCCCATGTTGTCCCACTCAGCAGTTGTCCCCAGAAAGTGAACTGCATCGTTCCCCTCCTGAGAAACGGAAAGGCTGATTCAAAGTCATAATTAAGAGATCCGTGCTTATGAGATCCAAGAGGCGCCCAGTACAGTTTTGTCTTCAGTCTGATACCGGACCTCGGATTCACAGGGTCGGACATAGTTTCGTTGGTATGACTCATGAACACAAAAGGAAATCCATCGGGGTCGCTGGAGCCGTACCGGTGCAGAACTCCGGAAACTCCCAATTCGGTCAAACCTGACCACCCTGTCGAAAAGCCCATTGCAGCACTTGCTTCAGCCATTGTCACCACTCTGTCACAAACGGTTCTGTCCCTTTCAAAGAATTTCGCTTTCATCTGCCAGGAGGTAACCGAGTAATCGGTAATCCAGTTCCGGGTTCCTGAAGAAAGGTCAAGCAGGCGGATCTCAGTGAAGAAGTACCTGTCTCCTCCTCCAATGCTGAAAATGAAATGATTCCCCGCTTTCATAAAATCGAGATGTCTATAAGTAAACCTGGCATCTAATCCGAAATCGTCACAGTATGTGAGACCTATACCTACAGATGAAGGTTCACTCTCTTCGAATGTATAGATCACGTCAACAAATCCTGAATCAGCTGCAGGTTCAAGCCTGTAATAAACTCTGTTGAAAAGCCCGGACGCATACAATTTTTCAGCGGCTTCTCTGAGCTGACAGGTAGACGCTTCATCACCTCTTTCGAGTATTAACCAATCATGAACAACGCTTTCGGACACGTTTTCAAGGCCGGTGAATTGCACATTATCAATTAAATAGTCTGGCCTTGGATCAACCCATACTCCATGATGCGAAGGTCTCCTTGGTATTTCGGGATGCTCGCGCAGGTATGCGAGCATCTGGTTGTAACCCAGATCTATAAGGCTGTCAGCCGCCTCGCTTGTAAAAACGTAGCTTTCTGCCCCGTGGAGATCAGGTCTGAAATAGTAATCAGCCTCTACATGGTATAGATCGTTCACCCTCTGTGACAGAGCGCTGTAAGTAAGGCTTCCGACCTGAATCATTGTCGGATTTTCAGGAATTTCAGGACTTCCTGATGAAATATCCACCGCAAGCACCGGATACTTCCACGTATCTTTCGCAACATCCACAGGGATGTTATCACCAACCCCTCCATCAACAAGTAGCATCTCTCCCATTCTCACGGCTGGAAATACAGCAGGAACAGCCATTGAACTGAGCTGGCATATCGACAGGTTGCCGGATGAATGAACGATCCGGCAGCGGCTGACCAGATCAAAGGCTACAAGCCTGAGCGGAATCGGAAGGGAATCAAATTCGATTCCGTGATCAACCTGAACCGGACCGGTAACAGATGATAGAAGGGAAGCAACCCGCTGAGTGGAAATAGCGCTGCGCGGCAGTACAGGTGAAAATCCTTTAAATTGAAGTGTAAGGATATCGTGTGATCGAGATAAACGGAGGGGCAGCATTGTCAGCCTGCTGTCCGGCGCAGAGGAAAACAGCCATGCCCAGTCAGTATTTCTGACCAGGGAATCTATGAAGGGAGGAGAATATCCGCTGGAGTAAAGGCCTCCGATAAGAGATCCCATACTGGCACCTGTAACTGTTCGAACCAGGACTCCTTCCTCTTCCAGGGCCATAAGAACACCTACGTGAGCGAAGCCTCGGGCGCCTCCACCAGAAAGAACAAGAGAGACACCGTCGGATGGATCAAACCGAATTACGCTGAGAAGAACAAGCATTAAATGCTGGATAATCATGAAACCATACCCTTTACATAGGGAACTAAAAACTGTATTCTAATGTTCAATCGATAAGCAAGAAATTAATATCCATACTTACAATTCTAACCAACTCCGTTCGAAAGGAGAAAGTCATGAAATCTCTTCTTTGTCTTCTGCTCCTCATCACAGGCGCAGCTATGGCAACCGGTCTGACTATTGTGGATTCCGGAGCAGACGGTCTTGTCTTCGAACTTAACGTTTCTCAACCAGAGTTCAAGACCTTGAATATCAGGGGTAACAACTATTCAGCTGTTGCGATTGAAGGTACTGAAACTATCAGTGATTTCTCAATGCCAAGAGTACCTGTTTATAGAACCTGGCTCGAGATTCCCATTGGCGCAACGGTAGAATTCGAAATCACGGATGAAACCGTTCTTAATGTAGATGGTCCTGAATGGCCCATTCAGCCGGGAATAATGTCCGCATCGAAAAGCGATCCCCGCAACAGCTTCACAATGGAATTCGATGAGAATGTGTATTCCGGTGGAACAGCCTTCCCCGATACATGGGTAAGAGTGATCTATGCGGGAGAAATGCGCGGACGCAATCTTGCCCTTGTAGAAGTTCTTCCTCTCCGCTGGAACCCCGCTGACAATTCCTGTGAAATTCTTTCTGAAGCTACTATCACGCTTTCTTACGAAGGCGGCGATCTTGGAGCAACCTTTGCCAGAGCGGCTCGATATTACGCACCTCCTTTTGAGCAGATGCTTTCCGGCTTAACTTCAAACTACGGAACATTCGAGGGCGGCTGCGATACTCCGCCAGCACCCTATCTCATCATCGGCCATGAGGATTTCGTATCAACAGGTATGGATGATTTCGTTACCTGGAAAGAAAGCCTCGGTTTTGATGTGACCATGGTTGACCTCAGTGTGACCGGCTCCTCCTATGCGGCTATTGAATCATATATTCTTAATGCAATCGAGAACTGGGCCGACCCTCCTCAGTACGTTCTGCTTGTAGGTGATACCGGTTACCTCCCCGGAAACGCGGCAACCGCGTACGGTGGTGTGACCGATCTCTACTACGTCTGCCTTCCTGACGGAGGTTATCTCCCTGATGCCTTTATCGGCAGGTTCTCCGTAACCTCGGTTGGCCAGGCCGTGTTGATGGCAGACAGGGTCATTGATTATGAACAGAACGTCAGCGGTTCTACTCCATGGGTGCAGAATACCTGCTGGATAGCCAGTGTTGATCATTCCGGTGTTTCGGAAGGCACTCACAATTACTGCATCGATAATTTTCTCGACCCTCTGAACTACACCTATGACAAGATTTATCCGGTCACTTACAGCAGTAATGCATCAGATGCCATAGCTTCTATCAATGGCGGCGTCTCGATGCTTACATTCTCAGGGCATGGCAGCCAGACGAGCTGGGGTGACATGTCCTTCAACTCAGGTCATTTCGCGCAGCTGACTAACGACGACATGCTCCCAGGAGTTTTCTCCCATGCATGCCTGACCGGTGATTACGCAGTCGGCACAGCATGGTGCGAGACCTGGACAAGAACAGCCGGAAAGGGAGGCCTCTGGTTCTTCGGTTCAGTTCCTTCTTCCTACTGGGACGAGGATGACATACAGGAACGCGCCGAGTACGAGTGGTTCCTTGCAGATGGTATTACCTGGGCAAAGGGATTCTGCAACGGCGGGCTTCTTGCTGTTTTCAATTATTACAGCGGTGGTGGAAAATCTAAATACTACTGCGAAGCCTACAACCTCATGGGTGACCCGTCTGTTCAGATGGCAGTCT
>JAUVEU010000128.1 GCA_030594645.1 Candidatus Aegiribacteria sp. | reverse complement strand
AACCGGAATCCACATCATCTCCTGCCCATTGTAGCCACCCCAGCTGGAGTTAGCCATTTCGTGATCCTCAAGGATCGCAGACCATACTTTGATGGTGTAGGTTTCTGCAGGCTCCTGTTCGGCTGTGATACTGTAGTATGCCATGCCTCCCGAGGCATCACCCACGAAGTTGATATCGAAATCGATATACGCTGGTACCGCAAGCCTGTTATTGATCGCAGTCGAGTACCCAGACGGAGAAGAGCTTGCAGCCATTCCATCGATCTTCACCGTTGGTGTACCGCCTACTCCATAAAAGCTGAATCTTCCCGAACAGAATGAATTTGCCCCGGGACCGTTGTAAAATAAGTAAAGCGGTGCAAGGTCTCCCGAAGCTACGAATGGATTGAGAGCAGTCTTAACAGCTGGCCAGCTGCTGATACATGATGGTCAACCAGTCTGGGTGAAGTACTCCCACAGCACAACCCGCTCAGCCGAGAAGGATACTGTCGCGAGAAGCAGAAGAAAAAGCAGTAGTATTTTCATATTCATCTCCTTTTCAATATAGTCATACTAATATACTAGGTAATTGTACAGCGTCACTATCTCACTTAATTAATATGGGAGCCCCGGATCGTAAAGCAATCCGGGGCGAAAACTCCAAGGAAAAGGGCTAACCTCAGAGCTTGACTATACCCAAGCAAAGCTGACAAACCACCGGATTTCCAACTGAAGGTGAATATTCCACGTTTCTGGAAACGTGTCAAGAACAACTTTTCGCATTGTAGTCGGAAATATTCTTCACCTTGATAATGTTTCTGCTTATTGGCATATTCATACTTCTATCATGATGGAGGAAATTAATAATGGAAAATAATAACAAATTCTGTTTCGGTGAGGACATTAACCCCGTCATAACCCTCATGAAAAATGCTCTTGGTGATATCCTCTATTCGCTTGGTATCTCTCTTGATAATCCCAAGGATGTTTACAAAAAACTTAGAATTGATAAAAAGCTCGGCTGGAAGATCTACAACGTCGCCTGTGAGGTGGATCCTTTCATTGCGGCTCAGTTCGTACCGGGGAAAGCCGCCTGTACGAGTTTCATGAAGAGCTGCAGAAAAATGGGTACACCAAAAAAACTCCTTCTGAAAGCAAAGGAAGCGTGTCAGCAATTCGAAATGCTGGTTGATAAACACGCTGACAGCAGGCAGGAATTCGACCTGATGCTGCTTTCCTGTTCTGATAAAGGCCGATCCAAAGCCTACCTGTCTCAACAGAAGGCGGCTTTCACTGCCTACAGCCATCTTCTAGGTGCGCAGGCAAGCACACAGCTGTGCACATGGATCTTCTCTCCCTCAGCCGATGGAGAAAAACATGATATAGCAAGCATCAGAGGCTTTATCGATTTTAAAAGGAACAGGCCGAATGTCCCATGGCTGCTTGAATGGGCTTACTTCACAGATGATGACAATGTTCCGAAAAGCATGGTAAAGGTCGAGCCAATTGAAATAAGAGAGCCTGATCAGCACAACCCCATGGGTGTACCATTTTACTACAGCTTCTGTTCGGAACCGTTGCCTAGTGTTGTAAGTTCCCGTAAACGGGCGGGGCGCACTGTACATGAACTTGAGGAAGCTCCTATCGGCAACACGGAATCAATTACGTGTATTACGGCTCAGATAACCCGGGATGTCTTTAAAAGTTACAGGACCAGGGAAGACAGGTACAGAGAGGTTCTGGTCAGAGCGAGAACACCGGTGGAAAGGCTTGTTTTCGATCAGATAGTTCACGTAGACCTGATCGGTCCTCTTGATCCTGAGCTGTTTATATTCGGTGAGTTCACAGGATACGACTGGGCAATGCCGGCAGAATTTCGAAACCCCCACAGCTGCCTCCCTATGAATGTTTCCATTCATAAACTCGGAATGGGGATAAAGGCTACGTATACACCATACATACAGTGGTATACCGACATGATGGAGGATGTATTCAGCAGACTTCAGTGGGATCCCTCGAAGTTCAGGACATACAGGGTTGTAATTGACTATCCGGTTATTCCTTCAACAGTCAACATGAGATCCCTGCTCCCGGAAAGGCAGTAACCCGCAAAGAACAGCGTTACGAACCCCCTATATCCCTGTTGTTCAGGGGATATTGAAACTCACACATTCCGTATTCGCGACGGGGGGATCCAGGGCATCAGCAACCGCAAGGGATGTAATCAGCAGCAGTATTACTCCGATATTGAACGCTTGATGATTCATGTTGCTATAATACTTGATACGATATGATCAATGCCTTCCAGTCACGTAGTAATGTTCGGATCGTATGTTAATGGAACTCCACAGGAAGACAACGATCTTGATGTTGCTGTTGTGGTTGATGAACTTGTGGGTGATTTCCGCTTGAAACATAGAAAAATCAGTCCTCATATCTTCGAAGGTATAATTTGAATAGTTAACTCTGTGGAAGGATATGGGAACTTCCGTATTGTCTGAAGAAAGCTTCTCTGCAATTCTACAGTTTTCTTGGTTACATGCTTATTGAAGAATCTTCCCAGGTCTATTCAGAAAGCATTGTGGTCAAATCCCACCAGGAGATTTCGTCAGCTTGCAAGGCTGCTCCAATGACATCCATACAGCCGTCTCCGTTGATATCCGCGGAATATACTGACCGCGCACCATCGAAATCCCCGTCGATTGTATGCTCAAGCGGCGATTGTACCATTGTTCTCAGGAGAGCAATATTCATAAGTTGACAGTAGCATTCATTGCCCCAGTCGATAACCGAACCCAAGACCCCGTCTCCGCCGGATAAATCGGTCTGGGTTGCAGTATCGGCGTAAGCTTCAGGCTGTGGGAGTACTACCAGAAAAGCAGCGAGAACTATTATCATTGAAAACATTTCCTTTCCCTTCCAGGCTCTCCGAGCAGTGATGAAGAACGTTTTCATTGATGAAATGAAACACGCGATATCAGTTTTCTTACAGGACCCGAGTAGTTTAAGCATATATAAATATCAACTACTGATAGTGATATTATGCCTGCAGTACAGAGTCAATGAACAATATCGGATAATTGATATCCTGAACTGATAGAGCTGCACTTTCTGTACCATATATTTTCATTCTTCTTCAGTCTCATCAGTTTTATGACGTCCTCCGTCCAGGTCCAGTCATCCTCTTCTCCAGCCCTGACGTCGGGATACTCAAGCGAATTCAGCCAGTCGCAGAACCTCTCAAGAAGGTAGTCGCAATCCTCCGCCAGTCTGGGCGTCAAATGTGGTATCGAAGCAATATCCACCCAGCCATCGTTTTCCTTAACCTTCTACAGATCAAGAACGAGTCTGCGCTGCCGGTGTGGGAAATCCGTGTCTCGATGATCCGGTCTCCAATGAGATTGCAGGCCTCTACCATATTATCAAGTTCCTGCGCCAGATACTCCCTATTCCGTCGGAATCACCAAATCAGGTTCGACAAGAAGGAAAGGTATGGTCTCAATACTGAAATCACTTACTTCCACTTCGTAGCAGAACGTTTCTTCTGCAAATAGTTCTTTTCCATTGAACTCAACAAGCCACATTTCGGGATCATCCTGATGAGGACGCTCAAATACTATTCGCCCCTCGCCCAGCGGACCGTTCCAGAGAAGCGGCTGGCACAGAGAGAACCGCAATGGTTCAAACCCGGTGATATGTGTCCACCCGAGAACAGTATATACCACCTGAACCTCGATCTCTTCTTCGCCGTTACATGGAATTTCCCACACATCCGCATAGAACCGACGGGTTTCCGGTACAGCGCTCCAGAACTCTTCATCTGATTCGAAGCGTGACCTGTATTCTTCGACAGAGTGTAATTCGTGTCTGGTAATTGCTCCGCTTGCTCTCTCGTACCTGTGTATGTGAAAGTCGGAATCGGTTGATGCAAAGTTCGATTCAGTTGCATCATCAAGAATGTTCCTATCGACGGGGAAACCCCCGAGCATGCTTCGGGGCTCCATCAAAACTCCGTTGACCCAGAAGAATTCCAGTTCCCTTATTTGTTCCGGAGCCACTCCCAGATCAAGACATATAAGAATGTCACCCCCGGAAGCAGGTGGAATGAGTACAAGGTCCTCGCAGACTGTATAATCCCAGGTGGCATAGTTACGCATAGATACATTTTCAATGAGTACCGGCTGGATTGTTACGTACCATGATTTCAGCATTGCATGGTTTTCAGATAATATTCCTTCGACATGACCGTTGCTGTCCGCTCTGTAAACCGGACAGAGCCAGGAAGCATACGAATAACCTGCAAGACAAAGAATCGCTAAAATTACTCGTAAACCCATTTACATCCTCCATGGTTAATGCTGATCTGTGATTCCAGTGCAGCAAGGGATCGTTCTACTCTCCACCGATAGAACTGCTGTTCTGGCAGTTGGGGATGCCGGCGACACCATACTGTTCAATTGATTTGAGCAACTGTCTGTAGTCCAGGATTTTTTCCCAAAGCAGTGAAGCTGTGATGATTATGTAGGTGCCATTAAGACCGCTGCCGAAGTCAGGCTCACCGGTTGTCAGGTTGTACCACTGGATTTCCTCTGTGAAGGATGCCCAGAGGTCCGTTGAGTGGAGGAAGGTTTCATGGCTTTCCCTGAACAGTTCTGCCTGGGCCTCTGTATTTACCAGTTGATCTTCAAGCTCTGCGGCGAGTCTGGTGAGTTCACTTCTCAGAGAGTCGATATAGCAGCTCTGTCTGAGTCTTGTCTCAGCGATGGGGTCTGGTGAGGCGTTTATGTATTCAGCAAGAGTCTGCGAATGGATATCGGGGGGATCCATGGCATCAGCCACCGCAAGGGATGAAATAAGCAGCATGATTATGTAAAGACTCCTGCAGATATTGCTGACCTGCATCTACCCACCTTTCATGCTAAGAAGTATGCTGGAACGGACACCCCCTGATAAACCTCTTCTATCTGGACGTTTCTTCAAGCAGGATTGTAAAAGTTCCTTCTCCCGAGGAGTATTTCCCAACGACAAGGAAGCTATCTCCGGCCTGGTTTTCATTGGCGGTGAATTGTAGATGGGAGTTGGATCCATCCCCGCCGTCATCGTCGTAAAGGTTCTCTCCGTCAGGCAGAATAAGTGTCATAACGGTATCCATTTCGTCACTTCCAACGGATACCGAGTAGCTTGTTCCTGCCTGAAGATTGAGCTTGTAAATGATGGTTTCGGTTTCGCGCCGAATATGTTGAGGCTCATGGGAGAGAGCCAGCAGAAGAGGAACGTCGTCACCGCGGTGAGGATCGCGGCCAGGCGTGTG
>JAUVEU010000026.1 GCA_030594645.1 Candidatus Aegiribacteria sp. | reverse complement strand
ATAACTGAGTGCCACATAAGAATGCTTTTCGCCAAGCAACTCCACATCTATTTGTAAAGTTTTAAAATAGTATTGTAGAGCTAAGTCATACTCACCCATATTTTTATAGACATTCCCAATATTATTATAAGTCTCTGATATATCTGTATTCTTTTCTCCAAACAATTTTTTCCTTATTTTTAAAGATTTGAAATGATATTCTAATGCTAAATCATATTCGCTTTTATAAAAATAAACTATTCCGATATTATTATAACTCTTTGCCATACCTGGTTTGTCAGTGATTTCCTCCTTGATTTTCAGAGCTTTAATGTGGCATTCAAATGCCCGTTCATAGTCGCCCTGATTCCTGTGGATGTTTCCGATATTGGTATGACAGCTGGCAACGCCTTTCGTGTCCCCGGTTTCTTCACAAATCCTCAATGATTTTGTATAACAGTCAAACGCCTTATCAAAATCGCCTCTTGCCCAGTATGAAGTTCCGATAGCCATGTGGCTCTCGGCCATTCCTTTTTTGAATCCTGTTCTCTCTGCGAGAGTAAGAGCCTGGCCGGCGAAACCTTCAGCCTGTTCGGGATCGGAACGGTAAAGTACGTACGATAAATCACATAACACCTTCACCATTTCCGTGCTTGTTGCATCTATTTCAGGCTGAGCCTGGAGAGCTTTCAGTTTTTTCTTTAGTCCTTTGATTGTATCCGTTGCCATAATTCCGTGTTCACTCATCTCCAATTCTGCAGCGATTCGTTCTTCGAGTAAATTGCTTAATCAAGAAATGACAATACGCAGGAGTACCCGTACATGTCAAAGCCTTTTTACGCCACTCTTCGCTTTGAAGCATCGCAGAATATCCTTGTTTCGTTGTTTTATTAGTCCATTATTAGCTGTATCATATCACAGAGTGGTTCGATATGGGAGACACTGTCGAGGCGCCATTTCTCTCTAGAGATCAAATCTCAATTGCAGTCTAAGTGCGGTATCCGTTTCTTCCAGTCCGGGTACAGGCGGTACGGTGAAATGGGTGAGGTTGTATCCCATCACAAACGAAAGATTGTCAGTTATTGAGGAAGTTGCTTCCAGGTCGCTTACCAGATAATAGTTATCAAGTTCATTCAGACCTGCAAGGATATAGACTGTTTCTGATATACTCCAAGAGCGCGAGAAAGTCAGATCAGCCATCAGTGCGCTATATCCCAGGGAAGTCTCGAGAACATCATCTGCAATATTCTTTCTGCGGTAGTATCCAGCACCTGCCTCCGATGACAGTTCGAGGATTTCACCTCTCGATACTCTCCAACCCACACCAGCAGAAGCTCTGTATTCATCGCTGATTCATATGAATTCATTAGAGAACCATCGTCCATCGATTGAAGAGTACATTCTCTCCGTGAATTCGTAGCGGATATTCAGAAGTGTCAGATACTTTTCCTGGTAGAACTGCTCGCTCTGTTTTCCGTATGAAGCCGAGGCCAGGATAGTTGCGGTTAGTTCAGGTCCAGCCAGCATTCTGGAGAATTCCAGCTCTGTGTCAATCTGTGATAACTCGATATTCCCAGTAGTGAATAATCCCCCCAGAGAAATCGAAGCGCTCCAGGGAGAGTCATCCTGCCGTGCTAATCTCTGAGATAACGTCCTGTAATGATCCTGCATTGCCAGTAATCACCCATAGCCATTACTCGTTCCTTTTCAGAAGCACGGCTCACAGTTGTCGAATACGTCTTGAGTATGAAGAACGGTCTTTTATTGAAGAAGCAGATTCCTCTTCGGCTGGTGCTTCCTGTGATGCAGGAAGTGCAGCCTGAGCATCTTCGGAACACTCCATACCCAGTGCCGGTGGGGAACCGATCTGAAGAGTTCTTCCTCAAGGAAGATCGCGAGGTCCAATGACTTCCTCTTCGAGCAAGATGGACAGAAACCTACAGGGACAAGCCATTGCGGTTCCCGAGATATCTCGGAAACCACGACACTTGCATGAGAAGGGTCTAAGGTATTCAGAACCGCATTCTTCACATCTGATCCTCGCAAAACCATAATGAGGATCGCCGCATTGCTTGTACTTCCCTATAACCTCATCAGTGACGTGATGCCAGAATCCGTAACGCTTCGAGAATCGAGTGTCATATACATTCCTGAACTCTTCGTAATGAGAATCCAGCAGTCGGAATAAAGGAGTACTCTTCGGTCGTCTGGGTCTGTATTCGTCCGGATAAACGCAAAATGCGCCCACCTGTCACCTCCCGGTGAAAGGCTCCGCGCCTGACAGCCCAACCTCTGGTCATGTGCTGTACCAATCATGATTCGTGATATTCACCTATTACTGAAGCATACATCCATGATCGGTTCACCATCATTCTTGAGTTATGTATACAGATGTTTACGTATCAGGTCAAGGACAATCCTCCGAAATTGAACACTGGAGCCGCCCTGAAAGGGTAGTAGGATGATCAGCAGCGTCCGAACGAACAACTCCTGGATAAGACAATTGCATTTCCTATCCGAAAGAGATATCATTTAATATGTTTATTTGGCTCAATGGATTATCCATAATAGGTGTCCTAGCCTTGGAACCGATTAAGCGGTTTTGCAGTTCGGAGTTGAGGTAAACGATGAGCAGGTCACTATCGCCTGATGACCTGTTGCATATGATAGTGCGATTGATAGGAGATTGAAATGAGAGTACTCACGCCTGCAACGATCCCCATCATTATGTTTCTACTCAGCAGTTCTGGCTACGCTTCCGGACTGCTTTTCGAGGCACGAACTGTCTATATGCCGGGAGGCGACTTCTACAGTGTCCAAGCAGCTGATCTTGATGGTGACGGTGATCCTGACTTGGCTGCGGCAAATCGTTCTTCCGATTGTGTCTCCATACTGATGAACAACGGAGACGGCACCTTTACCTCATCCGGCAGTTACGCGGTCGGGGATGTTCCAAGTTCCATTTATATTGCTGACCTTGATAATGACGGTGATGCTGACCTGGCCGTGACGAACCGGGTATCCGATGATGTCTCCATCCTGCTGAACAACGGTAACGGCACCTTCGCACCGTCTATCAACTACGGAACCGGTGATGGTCCCGAATCTGTCTATGCAACTGATCTTGACAGTGACGGTGATGCTGACCTGGCCGTGGCTAACACTTATTCCGATGATGTATCCATCCTCATGAACAACGGAGACGGTACTTTCACTTCGGCGGTTACCTATGCACCAGGGAACTATCCCAGATCCATATGCGCTGCTGATTTTGATGGTGACGGTGATGCTGACCTGGCAGTTGCCAACTCTTCTTCATTCGATGTCTCCATACTGCTTAACAACGGGGACGGTACTTTCGCCTCAACGGTCGACTACGGGGTAGGAATTCTGCCCAGCTCTGTACATGCCTCTGATCTTGACGGTGACGGTGATGCTGACCTGGCCGTGACAAACATTGGATCCGACGATGTCTCTATCCTGATGAACAACGGTGATGGCACCTTTGCATCGGCGATCGATTATGAGGTAGGGCATCAACCTTGTTCCATTCAAGCTATAGATCTGGATGGCGACGGTGATGGTGACCTGGCCGTGACAAACTCGGGATCCTATACCGTCTCCATTCTGATGAACAATGGTGACGGTACCTATGCCTCGGCGATCGACTATACGACTGGATATCAACCTGGTTCCGTCTACGCTGCCGATCTGGATGGTGACGGTGACGCTGACCTGGTCACGGCAGACGGTACCGTCTCAATCCTGCTGAACAAAGGTGACGGTACCTTTTTCTCGGCAATCGACTATACGGTTGGGAATCACCCTAGTTCTATTCAGGCTGCCGATCTGGATGGTGACGGTGATTCTGACCTGGTCGTATCGAATTTGTACTCCAACAACGTCTCCATCCTGAAGAACAACGGCGATGGCACCTTTTCCTCGGCGATCAACTACCCGGTGGAGAATGGACCAAGCTCTCTGTATGCTGCCGATCTGGATGGTGACGGTGACGTTGATCTTGCCGTGGCACACGAAGGATCCGATGATGTCTCCATCCTGCTGAATAACGGTGACGGTACTTTTACACCGGCGGTGAACTACGGAATATCTGGTTATTCCTGGTCAATCATCGCTGCAGATCTGGATGGTGACGGTGATACTGACCTGGCAGTGGGAATCGTAACCTCCGATGTCATCTCCATCCTGACGAACAATGGCGACGGCACCTTTGCCTCTCCGATCAACTATCCAGTCGTGGATCACCCCAATTCCATTGATGCTGCAGACCTGGATGGTGACGGAGATATTGACCTGGTCACAGCACACAATACATCCGTTTTTATCTCTGTATTGATGAACAACGGTGACGGTACCTTCGTCCATAGGGTCGACTATGAGGTAGGGGGATGGCCTAAGTCTATATGTGCTGCGGATCTGGATGGTGACGGAGATGTTGACCTGGCAGTGCCACGCATATCGTTCAATGTAATCTCCATCCTAGTGAATAACGGTGACGGTACCTTCGTCCATAGTGTCGACTATGAGGTAGGGGGATGGCCTGAGTCTATCTGTGCTGCGGATCTGGATGGTGACGGAGATGCCGATCTGGCGGTGGGAGACTACAACGCAAGGTTTATCTCCGTACTTAGAAACAACGGCGACGGCACCTTTGTTGTGGGAGCCTACTACGGGACCTGCTCGAAACCACAATCTGTCTGTGCTGCCGATCTGGATGGTGATGGTGATACCGACCTGGCTGCAGCAAACTTGGCTTCCTGGAACGTCTCTATACTGAAAAATACGACCATAATGACTTCTATAGATCTTTTCTCGGAGACTTGCATCGCAGATGATGTGGATATTACACAGAACTATCCCAATCCGTTCAGTCCAGCAACGACCATTGAGATCAACGTGCCGGTGGCCGGTCCAGCGAGTGTTTCCATCTACGACCTGCGAGGTCACCTGATCACAACACTGCTTGATGAGTATCTTCCCGCCGGTAACCATGATGTGGTGTGGAACGGTAGGGATGCCGTCGGACGAGAAGTGCCGTCAGGCATCTATTTCTCACGCCTTGAGGCAGTCGGTCAGGTTGCTCAAGGACGGATGATACTGGTTCGCCAGTAAAGGAAGGGTCGTTCCACAAAGGGTATGCCAATAGTGTAATCGGAAGTCCGGTTATCTTATGCGGCACCGCTTCTGTCCCGGAAAAAAGCTCAGAAGGGACAATTACAGAACTTCCGCAGTAAGGGCATGAATAGTAGGAAAGTAGATTTTCCGCAATCCTATGATCTGATCACAAAGCAGCCCATTCGTCTCAATAAACCTCCGATTCCTGCCTGAAACCAACATGCCAGATACTGGCGGTTCCCGGGTAATCCCGGAAACTGACCATACTGACCGAAACAAGCCTGGTCAAACATGCCTTCCCCAGAGTTTCACTGGAAGCACTGCACCTTGACGCACTGCCCCCCTGAAGCCGGATTGCTGACAACTTATCCAACCTCTATCTCAGGCACATCATCCTGCCATGGAACAGATATTCGCGAATGTAAAGGCTCACAGACGAATTTCAGTGGCTCAGGCGGGGGTTTGGGGTACGAGGATTCCGCCGGGGAAAACATCCCTGCGACCAAGGGCTTCATGAAGAAGCATCGTGAGAGAGTCCCAGGCGCATCTGCAGAGCATTTGTAAGAGTTTTCTGTGATGCAGGAAGTGCAGCCTGAGCATCTTCGGAACACTCCATACGAAATTACGCATTCGACTTAAGGTGGGGCATACATCCATTTACCGAGTCTCCAGTGCATAACTGCCGGTAACGATGTTTGCGTAGAGTTTTATGGTAATGTCGATAAGTACCTGAGCAAAATCGGTATAGATACGTGAATAACCGATCTGTGCTTACTCAGATTATAACCATCGGTCTTGTGACACCGGCTCTGATCTGTGTTCTACCAGAAATACCGACATATTGAGCTTTAATGTGGCATTAAATGCCCGTTCATAGTCACCCTGATTCCTGTGGATGTTTCCGATATTGGTATAACAGCTAGCAACGCCTTTCGTGTCCCCGGTTTTTTCACAAATCCTCAATGATTTTGTATAACAGTCAAACGCCTTATCAAAATCGCCTTTTGCCCAGTATGAAGTTCCGATAGCCATATTTCCGTGTTCGCTCATCTCTGAGGATTTAGAAACACTTTCTTCGAGTATTATTTAATCAAGAAATGACAATACTCAGGAGTACATGCTCATGTCAAAGCCTTTAAGCACTCAGTTACAAGTTCTCACTTCAAAGCACCGCAGAATATCCGATTTGACTTCTACAGAAACTCACCGATGAGAGCAAAAGGACCGGTTTCCTGTCTGCTATTGACGGGCATACTAATTACAAATATCGTACACCATGCCTATGGTGGTATTAACTGATTCAGGAGTATAATGCAAAACAACCATGTTGATATTCTGATTAAAATGGGGCTTTCAATGAATGAAGCCAAAGTTTATCTGGCTCTGCTGAAAAAAAAGATATCGCAGGTTGGAGAGATTGCCACCCTGTCGGGTGTTCCGCAGAAGATGATTTATTATGTGCTGCAGAAACTGATGAGCAAGGGTATGTGTTCACTGGTTCCCGGAAAAGTAAAAATGTACAAGCCGACTGAACCAGGTGTAGGAATTGGAAGCTTTATCAAAAGAACTCAGAAACAGATCAATTCATCGAAAATAATGCTGAGAGAACTGGAAACGCAATATGAGATAGGTCAGAACGAGACAAGTTCCCTGGAGTGTGTTGAGGTTATTCAGAGTGCAGCGATTGTAGCACAGAGAGTTCTTTCCCTGGAACGTATATCAAAAGATGAAGTGCTGTCATTCAACAAACCTCCTTATGCAATGTCAGAGCGAAACAGGGAAGAACTGCAGGGGTTGAAAAGGGGAACAAGGTACAGATCAATTTACCAGGTATCTGAAGCCAGAAGCTTGATTCCGAGATCAGTAATGGAAATGTACCGCGAGGCTGGTGAAGAAGTCCGAATTACTGAATCACTGCCGATGAAAATGATGATTTTTGACAGCAGGATTCTGATGTTTGTTCTGGAGGAATGCTTAACATCACAGGAAAGCTTCACTGCCGTGATAATTCAGCGATCCAGCATAATAAACGCACTGAAAGAACTGTTCGAAATGTACTGGTTACAGTCAATGAGTGTTGAGGAGTTCAGGGAGAAATACAAGGAATCGATTTCTGCGGAAAACACATGATACTGAGACAGAAAGAGAATATTGTTAATTTGATCTGCTGATATGGTTACCTATTACTTCTAAGGGAGGAAGAAAATGAAGAGTGCGAGAATATTTCACGGTGTGATGACAATAGCAGTATTGATGATTCTCTCAGGTATTGCCTGGAGTATCGATATTTCGGACGGTTATTACTATCCAACCGAATCGAGAGGGCACAATCCACAGGTAATAACAGCCAGCAATTTCGGTCCTCAGATCTATTACTATTCCGGAACTCACAACAGAACATATTTCCTGTGGATGCAGCGGGGTGGGACAGGATATTCCATCGAAAATATGGTTCTGTATTACGATCATGATACCGAAGAGCTTTCCGAGTCATACGGAGTAGGTCCCGGAACACCCGGAGCAACAGACTGCCATGCACATGGAGCCGTAATAGTTGCTGATGACGGCCACATAATTGTGATTCATGAGAAGCTATGGAATACCGGCGGCAGTGGCCATAACTCGGAGTATCAGATCAAGCGTTCGGTAAATCCTGAAGATCCTTCAGGCGGCTTCACACTTGTACACCAAACCGGATCAGGCAACTGCTATCCCAAGATATGGAAAACAGCGAATGGTGATCTCTTTGTGTCATCAAGGTATGGAAGCGATAATTACTATAACCATTATCGGATAATGCTCTACAAATCCACAGATAACGGTCTGACATGGGATGCCGGAAACATCGTTGTAAATTTTGGAACCGCACGAAACTACTGGGCATATCATGGAAGAATTACACAGAGCGACAGTGACGGAATTCATCTTGCGGTAAACCGGTGTGATCGTGATCCAGGCTACGGTTATCCGGATTGCTATTACCTGAACAGTGAAGACGGGGAGAACTGGACAAACGTAGATGGTTCCTTCACAAAGAATATCATTACAGATGGACCTCTCACCTGCGATGAGATGGACAGCCACTGCCTTGTGCAGCACCTTCCGGGAAACAACGAAATAACCTCTCTCGGTTCGGGATGTTTTTCACCGTCAGGTGACATCTACTTCACCAATGGTGAAACATGGCGAAACAGCCCTGATCCTTGCGACTGGTATCTGCGCTACTGGGAAGACAATGAGTGGAAGAAAGTAGTAATACCCCATAACGGCGAATTCATGTGGATATATGGATTACATTGTATTACAGATGAAGAATTTGACATTTACATCGAGTACTACGGAACAGCAAAACGCGAAATACAGAGATGGAAAACAACTGACAGGGGTCAGACCTGGAACGTCGTTGAGGAAATAACCAGCGGAAGTGATTACGATCACAGATATCCTGTAATCACATCCAATCTGGACGACTCACCATATCTTTCACTGACCTCAAGTTACCTTAATGCTACAGGTTGTGCCGATTTCTTCATAATGTCACGGGAGAAACCAACCACTTCCCTGGAAGAACAGTCAACATCAGGAATGCTTACAGATGTGATCCTCAATCAGAACAGCCCCAACCCCATAAGCCTTCATACAGCGATTTCATATACTCTTTCAGAAACAGGTTCTGTTTCATTAGCTGTTTATGACATCAGCGGAAAACTTTTGGAAACCCTTGTTGACGGAGAAACACAGCAGGAAGGGAATCATTCTGTTCTGTGGGATACAGGTGAAATGCATTCAGGTATTTACTTCTACCGCATTACAACCGGGAATACTACCGAAACAAGGATGTGCACCGTACTGAGATAACATAGATTCTGCTCCTGCACTGATTTGCTCAATGCGGGAGCAGAGTTCAGATGTCGGGGACATGAGAACCTCTTTCGTGTCCCCGTAAATCTTGATTGAAGTCTTGAAAGCAAGCTCCTCCGCAGATGCAGCAAATCAGAATATCAGCAGGACCATCATACCTTTAAAGAATATTGAACAATATCTGACTCCTCAAGAACGGTAGTCATGATAGTCCGGAATGATAATCAATAACTCGGTCGGGGAAAGATAGGCTTGACATCTGAGCGAATCAGGATCATTGTCGTCCCATAGGGGACAACAATGGAAGGAATAAGGGTATTCGATGAATCCTGAACAAATGGATGAAATATTCAGCTATATCGATTTAGTGCCAGGCGAGGTTAAGGTCTATCTGGCATTACTTAAAAAGAAGAATTGTTCTCCATCAGAGGTAGCGAAGATATCTGGGTTAAAAAGAACTAAAGTATATGACCTCCTCACATCACTGGAAAAAAAAGGCGCATGCACATTACTGCAGTCTACACAGAAGATATATGAACCTGTCGATCCTTCTTTTTTAATGGAAAAAGTGAAGAAAAGGCTTTCGCTGGTAACATCCGGTATTAGCGAAGCATTTGAAGATTTAAATAAGCTGTACGATAATCCTCATGATGCCAACGAAATGGTCGACTACGTCAAGGTAATAAGTGACCCGATACTCGTCCTCAAGAAATTCAATAATCTCGTTAAAAATGCAAAAAAAGAGATACTGATCAGCTCTGCCGGTGAAAGTGTTGCGGTGAAGCTGAGCAGGAAAGACAAAGAACTTGCAGATCATCTCAATGCTGAATCAGACAGGCTCATGGAAAATGCACTGCAGAGAAATGTACTGATTCGAATAATTGTCGGTTTAAACGATTTAAATACAGGCATGATCGATGAGCTGAATATGAAACTGTTCGAGTACGATAACTACGGCATACGTATTATCGAGAGCATAGACTGCAAACAGGCGCTTTTTGATGGTGAACACATTGCTATCGGCCTGAGAGGGGTCAGAACCGGAAAATACGTTTCCAGTACCATTTACCTGCGTGACAGGGGGCTGGGAAGTTTTAACAGAAAATCCTTATACTCCTATTGGAAAGAAGGGATCTCAATCAAGGGGATTGATCTCGATGTACTTGTAAACGAACGGAAGATAAAAGTGCTTTGAACCGATTCAAATATGATACGAGAGTGAATGACAAATAAAATGAATAAGGAATCGATCGGCTTCTTACGTGAGGAGATGGAATGCATTCCATGAAAAGAGTTATTTATTGGTTAATTATAACACTTATTCTGGCAGGAACTTCCGCTGCCCAGTGGCAATCAACTGCTGATCTGCCTTATGCCAGATGGTGTACAGCGTGCTGTGCACACAACGGGTATGTGTATACTATCGGTGGAGAGCAATCCGGTATTGCTCACAATAATGTATGGTATTCGGAAATACTTGAAGATGGGTCGCTGTCACATCCATGGCTGTCCACAACGAATCTGCCGGGCGCTAGGATGTATCATGGCTGTTTTATATACAACAATTACCTTTTCGTCCTTGGCGGATGGGGAAGCGGCAGTTACAGGAACGATGTCTGGTCTGCCGAAATACAGTCGGATGGTTCTATTGGCTCCTGGACATCAACGACTGATTTACCTTCACCCCGCGCTGGTTACAGTCTCGCTGTCTGTAATGGATATGTATATGTTTTCAATGGTTCCGGAGTCATATTTGCCCAGATAAATGATGACGGAACAATTGAAACCTGGGAAACAGCCACGAGTTTGCCAGGTGCGCGCGATGGATCTCGTTGCTTTGCTCACAATAATTATCTGTACATAACCGGAGGACACTACGGTATGCCTATTACTTACTTCAGCAATGTGTGGTATGCGCAATCACAACCTGACGGGACAATAGACTCATGGACATCCACGACTTCGCTGCCTGCGGTATCCGCATACCATGGTTGCTGCGTTGAGGATGGAAATGTATACATCACAGGCGGACAGTGTTTAACCTCTTACTATAGCACAGCGAGTACTGCAGGTATACAACCATCCGGACCGCTGGATTCATGGGTATCATTTCCCAACATACCCGAGGTGCGTTCAGGGCATGGATATTGTTCCTATGACAGCTACCTATACATTATCGGCGGTACAAACTGGAGCGGTAATCTGAAGTCGGTGCGCTATGCACACATTTTATCTGTAGGAATTTCGTCCGGGGAGCATCAGATATCATCAGGAACTCAAGCTCTCCGAATATCACCCAATCCATTTCATGGCTCGACACAGATCAACTATTCCCTTTCAGAACCAGCGCATGTCAGTATCCGTATCTATGACTGTTCCGGAAGGATGATTAGCAATCTTACTGATGGAGATCTGGGTGACGGCGAACACAGTGTCTTCTGGCATTGCAGAGATGACAACGGCAATGATGTCCCGCCCGGGGTTTACTACTACTGTCTGAGTATCGATTCCAGTGAGTTTACAGGTTGCATGGTGAATCTGGATTGAGGGGTCAGGCACTACATTCTTGTATTATTATACAATTAGTCTATATTATGTATGATAAATATTGAGTGAAGATGAGGGACTGATGGAACAGGCTTTATCGTCGGATAGAATCCGGCTGATTTTCAGACCTGAACAGGTAGCGATAAAAAATCCTGTCCGGCATTCGATTTACGATTTTAACCAGACAGGCTATTACCAGCCATGTGAATCCGACTCTGGCCAGAAGCACGCCCGTCAGGTTTCCCCCCAGAGACATCATCAGAAGTGTGTCTTCTACTATAGCGTGAGAAAGTCCCATCAATGACATAGAGAAAAATACATTCTTTGAGGTAAGTCTTCCTGAAGAGACGTCTCTTATTATCAAACCTCCCCCGTAGGATATCCCCAGCACCATTCCCAGTATGGTAACGGTAGTTGCTGATTTCCCTATTCCCATTGAGGTTAGAATCGGTTCAAGCAGTCTGTTCATAATCTTTGTGATTCCGAGTCTGTCAAGGATCTTCATGAGGATGATCAATCCGAGTACAATCAGGAATATGATAGAGAGATTCTGAAGTTGAGATAAAGCCCAGGAAGATAGAGTGCTATCAGATGGCTCAGCTTCCCAGAAGATTCTCCCTTCATCCTGCAGGAAATTGCCCATTCTATAGATACTGTGAAGGATGATGCCGAGCAGGAAAGCGCTCAGTATTCTGAAGGGAACCATGAAACGAACTCTGACTCCGGTCTTTCTGGCAATTGATATTTCCACCGGCATGGAATGTGCGACCAGGATCAGGCAGGCCATGACCGTTATCTGTGCTGTAGACAGGTGAAGCTCCGGGGCAATTGTTGCGAAGATGGCAATGCCGCCGTACATGTTTGTGATAATAGCGGTTGCCCAGACGAGTCCCATTTCTCCGGGAAGCCCAACGAGTCTCATTACAGGCGCGAAAGCAAAAGCGATGTATTTAACAAGCCCCAGTTCGCTGAGAACCTTAACAATGACAATAACAGGCACCATTATACGGAACAGAACAAAGCTGACCTTTCCTGCTTCCTTGATCTGCTTCCAGATAGATATCAGTATAGCCACACAGTTTTCCTTCCCGGGTATGTCCGAAAGATAAGTCTTTTTGATATAATCCGAGTACTGGCGAATTTCTGTACCGTATCAGGGTGAGAGGAGATCATGAAAATTGTAGAAAGTCTTTTCAGGATCTTTCATGATGAAGGAGAAGAGCTTTATCTTGTTGGAGGATACGTCAGAGACTTGCTTCTTGGAAGAGCTAGTGGGGATTATGATTTTGCAACAAGCGCTCTGCCCGATGTAACCAGAAATATTCTGGAGTGCGGAGGTTTCAAGGTAATTCCAATAGGCATGGAATTTGGAACTGTTTCCACATTTCTGCAGTTCGGGCCGGAAAAGATCGAGATTCAGATAACAACTTACAGATGCAGTGAAAGCTATCGCAAAGGTTCCCGCCATCCTGTTGTGGTATTCGGAAAAAACCTTGAAGAAGATCTCACTCGGCGTGATTTCACAATCAATGCTATGGCTATGAATGAAGAAGGAACGATCATTGATCCTCTCGGAGGCAGGCGGGATCTGGAAGACGGAATAATCAGAACACCGCTTGAACCGGATCTGACTTTCAGCGAAGACCCGCTCAGGATGCTCAGAGCTTTCCGGTTTGCCTGTCGCCTGGGATTCTCTCTTCATCCATCGATTCTTCATGCCGTAAGGAAGCTTCACTCGGAGATAATGAACATCTCCAGGGAACGCTGGAAGCTGGAGATGGATCTGATACTTACCACTCCTGATGGAAATTCCGTGGCAGATACCCTTCAGGGAATGAAGAAATCCGGTATTCTGACGGATATGATACCTCAATTTGCAGAGGTGTTCGCACTGAATGGAGAGGGACAGGGAAAGGCTCACTCTACCGATATCTGGAATCATACTCTCGATGTCATTCGGTATCTGCAGTCAACCGATAAATGCCTGCGGTGGGCAGCACTCCTTCATGATATAGGAAAACCTGAAACAAGAACGATAGACGACGGGGGAAATCCTCACTTCTACAGGCATGAGGAGACCGGGGCTTTCATCGCGACCGGGACGGCTGAGCATTTCAGGTTCTCGAAGAAAGAGCGTTCGTGTGTTACTTTTCTGGTCAGGAACCATATGAGACCTGTTCTTTATTCGACGCAGTGGAGTGACCGGGCTGTACGGAAGATAATACGGGATTCGGGAGAGTATCTGGAACGCCTTATTGGTCTTGCTTCAGCAGATATAGCCGCGCATAGCACCCACTTCTCGGAGGATGGTTCAAAGAGATTGAGAGAACTAAGAATCCGACTGGATAAAATGATACCGGATTCAGGTGAAAGAATTCTTCCGAAGGAACTCGGACAGGAGTTGCTGCGTATGGCAGGGAGTGATCCGGTGAGAATTCCTGAGATCAGTGTAATACTTTCAAACCTTGAAGAGCTCGTTCATGAAGGCGTTCTTCCCGCAATGGCATCTTCCAGTATATATCTTGACTACATAATCGAGCACCCTGAACTGCGAAATCAGAATTGCTGAGAATTCAATCAAACTAATCAAACCGGGCTTGACGTTTTCAATATGTTGAATATACTACTGACCGAACGGTCAGTCAGCAATTTTAAGAAGTAGAAATGTAGAGCAGGGAATTTGGAAGGATAATAATGTCAGGAGAAAGAAAAGAGGAAATACTCAATGCAGCGGAGGAATGTTTTGCCGAAAATGGTTTCTCCGGTACATCAATGAAAGAAATTGCTGATCGGGCGGGCGTCGCAAAGAGCCTTATTTATCACCATTTCGATTCAAAGCAGCACTTATGGAAAGAAAACGCGGAGAGACGCCTTACAGGATTCGGTATGTACCATGGCATCAGAGAAATGGTCGAACTTCTAAAAACCAATGGAATCGAAGGGGTGAGAAAAGGCGGTGAATACAAGGTGTTCTTCAGATTCCTGCAGGAGCATCCGCAATTTGTCAGGATGATAGCGTGGCTCGATGCTGAGCGCTCCTTTCCAGTTCCTATGATACCGCCTCCCGAACTGAGGACTGTCATACTCGACAGCCTTTCAGAACTTCAGAAGGATGGAATTCTCAGAAGTGATCTGGACCCCGGAGTATTTGTTATTGTCTTTATTGCAATTAGTAAGATATGGTTCATTTCCCACGACTGCATGTCTGCCTGGCTGAGGGACGGATCGGAATCTGTAGAGAAGGATGAAAAATACATTGAGTCAGCCATGAGAGTTCTTCTTAATGGAATGGCAGGTGGAAAATGAAGAATTCCTGCGTTCCTGTTCTGATATTCCTGTTTCTTATGCTTTCCTGCGGTACAGACATAAAGAGTGCTAAATCCATTCCGGTAACGGTTATGATTCCACAGCCGCAGGTTATAAGTGAAACAGTTGTTGCTTCCTGCAGACTTGAGTCAGCTGATGAAGCAATCGTTACCGCCATGAATCCCGGCAGAATCACGAACGTTCTTGTGAATGAGGGCGACACCGTATCCGCAGGAGATATTCTTGTTGAACTTTCCACGGATCAGCGGTATAGCAGCGCAGTTAATTCATCAATCGCACAGGTATCCGCTGCCAGAACCCTGTCTGAAAATGCGCAGATTGATTTTGACAGGTCCGAGAGGCTGTACGCATCAGGTGTTATAAGTGAAACCGAGTACGAACGATCATTGAGTATTTCTCTGTCTGCTGATGCTTCGGTTCAGGGTGCTCTCGCCGGGTGGGCAAGTGCCAGGAGTGTGGAGGAAAGCGGCTTGATCACTGCTCCCTTCAGTGGCACAGTCACCAGGGTTTTTGCACGCACGGGTCAGTTGTCCTCCGGTCCGATGGTTTCGATTGCGGGAGTAAGCCTGATGCGGGCTGAACTGTTTCTGGCTGAAAGACATCTTCAGAAACTGGCCGTCGGGCAGCCGGTTCTGTTCTCTACCGAACACTATCCGGGTGAGCTGTTTCAGGGTGAAGTTGCTTCAGTATCCCATTCAGTGGATCCTTTATCGGGACTTGTGCCGGTGATGGTTCAGTTCCATGACAGTTCAGAATTGCTTCGCTCCGGAATGACAGGCAGCGCGACCATAGCTCTGGAGACAGTTCAGAATGCGATTGTACTGCCACAACGTGTGTTGAAGCCTGTTGACGGTAACTCGTGGGAGGCGGTTCTGATTCGGAATGGGATCGTTGAAACAATGTCACTTGAAACTGGAATAGTGAATGGGACGGATTTTGAGATAATAGAAGGCATTTCTCCGGGGGATACAGTAATAGCTCTTGGGCATCAACTCGTAGGAGATGGCGATTCGGTAAGGGTGGTGCGCTAATGAATCTCGCAGGACTGGCAGTACGCAGGAGAACAACATTTATCATGATCTTTCTGCTCCTGGCAGGAGCAGGTTTGTTCGCAACCACACAGCTTGGAATTGATTACTTTCCGAAGGTCGACCTTGGAGAGGTAATTATTATTACTGCTCTGCCAGGGGCCGGACCTCTCGAGATGGAAGGTCTCGTTACGGAACCTATCGAGGATGCTGTCTCAGGGGTCGAAGGAATCGAGACTGTTCTCTCCAGCTCAAAAAACGGGCTCAGTGTCGTTACTCTCGAATTGACGAACAGCGCTGATATTGATCAGGCGGAAAGTGATATTCTTGACGCAGTTGACCAAATGAAGAGTCAGCTGCCCGATGGATCGTCAGATCCGCTTATCTGGGCTATGTCATCCAGCATGAAACCACTTGTGATGGTGACTTTTTCGAGTGAAGTGATGAACCGAGCGGAGTTAAGAAGCCTTATTGAAGAAGAGATTACACCGAGACTCAGCAGGGTTGAAGGTGTTTCGTCCGTGAATCTGGCAGGGGGGCAGATAAGGCAGATAAATGTTGAAATCGATCCGGTGCTTTTGTCCGAGAGGAGCATTCCGCTCGCTCAGGTCTATGCTGCTCTGAACGGGGTCAGTGGTAATCAGCCGGGTGGTAATATCGAGGACGGCGACATGGAATTCGCTGTGAGTGTCCAATCCGGGTTCGAGGACATTAGCAACATCCGGGAACTGGTCATCGGTGCTCATGAGGGCCGTCCTGTAAGTCTGGATGAAGTTGCCGATATACTCGACAGTTATCAGGAACCCCAGAATTATGTTTACCTTAATCAGGGTGAATCAGTTCTTGCCATCTTCCGGAAGAGTTCTGATGCTAACACGGTGAATACATGCAGGAGGCTCGAGTCCGCGATAGATGAGGTAGCCTCCGAATATTCAGGTACGCTGGACTGCAACGTAATTTACTCCCAGCAGGGATTCATCATGCAGTCGATAAACGATTTGCTGCTTACCGGTATTCAGGCAGTATTCCTTGCCGCAGCTGTCCTTACGCTTTTCCTTGGTTCAATTTCGAATGCAGGAATTGTAAGTCTCTCGATGCCCCTGTCATTCATAGCTTCGTTCGCCGCGATGTATCTTCTCGGGATAAACCTTAACATCATGTCACTGGCCGGCCTCAGCATCTCTATCGGAATGATAGTAGACAACTCAGTCGTGGTTCTGGAGAACATTCACAGATGGAGAAGAGATGGTGAAGACCGGAAAAAGGCCGCGGAACACGGAGCATCGCAGGTGGGGATGGCGGTAACCGCTTCAACACTGACAACAGTAGCGGTGTTTATTCCAATGTTGTTTGTGCCCGGTATGACCGGTCAGATATTCAGGGATCTTAGTATAACGATAGCTGTTGCGTTGTTCATATCTCTCTTTGTTTCGCAGTCCCTGATACCTCTTCTCGCCTCAGGGTCGAAGAAGCTTATTAAAGAGCATTCGGAGAGGTCCATTTCCAGCAGGATACAGCGCAAGCTCAACAGACTGGAAGAGCGGTACTCACGGACAGTACACTGGATGACAGGTCATTCACGGTATGTATTCATTCCTGTGGCTCTGATTTTCGCGGGTTCCCTGTTCATGATGAGATTCATACCCAGTTCATTTCTGCCGGAGCCGAAGGAAGGAGTTATCGATATCGATATCAGCCTTGCTCCGGGAACAGGGCTTGAGTTCACCGACAGTATTTTTGTTGAAATAGAGAACTCTATCCTGGAACTGATAGAACCGGGGGATCTGGCCAATTCCTATCTGAGTGTTGGAAGAAGCGAAGGAATGGGCGCTGTCTTCGGTTCCGCTGCTTCCAGCAGCGGAAGCCTGGAACTTTACTTCGCTATGGAAGGGGATAGATCGAGGAGTATTGAGGAATATGATGCAGCTATCCGCGAAGTTTTAGAGCAATTTCCAGGTATTACATTCAGTCTCTCAAGCGGAATGCCGATAGGCAACGAATTCCCGATCAATATCGTTATCTACGGAAGCGATCTTGAAGAACTTCGGAATATCGGGGAAACAGTCAGCCGGGAAATGATTCGTATCCCGGGTACAGTTGACGTATTATCCTCACTTGAAAACCAGCTGATACAGGTTGATTTTATTCCGTCCGATAATGTTCTGTTCCTTCGGGGGCAGTCGCCTGCGCGTTTGGGTACGGAGATAACCATTGGTGTCCTGGGGCTGGATGCAGCTTCATATACTGAAGACAGCAGACAGTACGACATCAACCTTCGTTATCGCGAGGACACAAGGTCGACCAGGGAAGAGATTGCGGGGCTTGTTGCGTATGGACTTCCTCTTGATGCCTGGGGCAGTTTCATGAACACTCTCGTGCCTGAGGATATCGGAAGGAGAAACAGATCGCGGAGCGTGTCGATTACCTGCCGGATACTTGATCGTACTCTGGGTGAAGTTGCGACTGATGTGGAAACTATGATGGATACTCTGAATCTGGGCGGACACAGGTACGAGATCCTTGGGGATATCAAAGACAAGGGCGAGGCTTTCGGCAGCATGGCTCTTGCCATCATTGTCGCAATTATCCTTGTTTACATGGTGATGGCATCGCAGTTCGAGTCTCTCCTCGAACCTTTCATCATAATGCTGGAAATTCCTCTCGCGCTGATAGGTGTTATCTGGACGCTACTGCTTACAGGTACAACAATGGGGCTGACATCCATTATAGGGCTTCTCATGCTCACCGGGATTGTGGTCAATAATGGTATAGTATTCATAGATTTCGCCAACAAGCTACGTCGTGAATCAGGTATGTCAGCCAGGGAAGCAATTGTGCTCGCGGGAAGGAAGAGGCTCAGACCGATCCTTATGACCACTTTCACGACAATACTGGCTCTGATGCCTCTGTCCATAGCTGCAACAGACAGCTCCGTGATGTGGGCTCCAATGGCGAGAACCGTATCCGGCGGACTGGCAATGGCGACGTTCTTGACACTTGTTTTACTGCCCTGCCTTTATGTGAAACTCGACCACTGGCATAAAAAACGTAACGGGTGAGGATTTCATCATAACTTAATTTTAAAAAAATCCTCAATTCGATCGAATGCTTTTTCTATTACATCCGGCGGTACGCAGAATGACATGCGTACATGGTTTTCTCCTGTTGGACCGAAGGCGATACCGGGAGTTACGGAAACTTTGACTTCGTGCAGAAGTTCTCTGGCGAAATGCAGAGATCCCCGGCTGATAGAAGTGTGCAATACTTTCGGGAACATGAGATATGAACCTTCAGGTTTCTGATAGCTGAAACTGTCAGGAAGTCTGTCAAGTCTGCTGCACATCAGGTCACGGGCGGAACAGTACTTTGTCCTGAAATGTTCGACGCATTCCTGAGATCCATGCAATGCGGCAAGAGCGGCGTACTGCGAAACAACAGGTGCGCAAATGCTCAATGGTATATGGGCTTTATTGATCTGAGGGATAATACTGCTGTCGGCGTGCAGATAGCCTATTCTCCATCCGGTCATCGCGTAGGTTTTTGTCAGAGTGAAGCAGCTTATTACATTCTTCCTCAGTTCCGGTATGGAGGCAATGCTGAAATGGCATGCATCATCGTAGACGAAGTATTCGTAAGCCTCATCCGTGATTATGAAAAGATTGTTCTCAAGGGCAATCTCTCCAAGACCGCGAAGAATACTTTCCGGGAATACGGAACCGGTGGGGTTTGCCGGGCTGCACAGCATTATTGCTTTTGTCTTATCTGTGATCCTGTCACTGATCGCCTGTAGATCCAGTCTGAAACCATCATCTTCTATTGTCGGAGCAAAAACCGGTATGCCTGAAGCCATCAAAACCTGCCGGGCATGTGTCGAGTATGTAGGTGTGGGCAGAATAACCTCGTCTCCGGGATCAATTGTTGCCATAACAGCAGCCGCAAGGCCTTCGATAGCTCCAACTGTGACAAGTATATCAGTTATATCAGCTTCGATATTGTTGTCCTTCACCAGCTTTCGGCAGATAGCTTCCCTTAGTTCCGGAAGCCCCTGACTTGGCGAATAACCACCTGTAAGTCCATTTCTGATAGCTTCTACAGCGGCTTCCCTGATGAATTCAGGGGTGTCTGATGTCGGCTTTGCCCAGGAAAGAAAAGCTACATCATCGTATTGCTTTGAAAGTCGTGTCATCTCGTGAATGGCGGATTTGGAAATGTTCATTACTCGCTTAGAAGCATCTGGAATCTTATTCATTAAGTTTGTGCAACCTTCCTTATCATTAGTGTAACAATTACAAAATAGTATATGTATCATCAGTTTCGTTATCAAGTCCGGACGTAAATACCCTGTTCGCAGCAAACCATTCCGGGATCAGGCTTGCCTTGCCGTGCTTTTCCTGTATCGTTTAATCTGGAGGAACTGCATGAGTGTAAATCTGAGGGAACAGAAAATCATCAGTTTAGATTGTCAGAGTACTGCATCTACTCCATTCAAGGGTCATCTCCTGGAGATCGCATGGGCAGAGGCCTCCGCAGATGAAATTCAACAGAAAAGTGAACCTGAGATTCATTCCTTTCTCCTTTCACTGCCTGAGGGTGAAAAAATACCCTCGAGAATTTCTCGCATGACAGGTATTACCGATGAGATGCTGAAGAACTCAATACCACTTTTTAAGGCATGGCAGCTTATCCGGTCAGCCTTTGAGGGAGGAATCCCCATCGCTCACTTCGCTCAGTTCGAGCAGAGATGGATAGACAATCTCTACACACTGTATTCTCCTGATAACAGCGCTCCAGAGATTCTGTGCACCAGAGAGATTGCAAGAAGGCTTTATCCCGGACTTCCGAGAAAAGGTATACGGGCTGTTTCAGGTTATCTGGGGCATTCAATGCCAGAGGAAAAAAGAGCCGCAACTCATGTCAGGGCTAACATCGTAATCTGGGGGAAGATGGTCAGCGACCTTGAAGATTCCAGAGTTACTACTTTTAAGCAATTATATGAATTTCTGAGAGAGTCTCCACCAATTCATGATTCCGGCTGGAATTATCCTATGCCGAGACACAGGAGACTGTCGCTGCCCGATGTCCCGGGAGTATACCGTTTTCTGTCAAAGGGAGGGGAAGTGCTTTATGTTGGAAAAGCTTCTTCCCTTAGAAATCGGGTAAACAGCTATTTTACGAAGCGGAAGGCTGACGGAAAAACACTGGAGCTTGTTTCACAGGTATATGATGTTTCAATAGAGCAATGTGAAACCCCTCTTGAGGCAGCACTGCTTGAATTTGAAATAATCAGAAAACTCCATCCGCCTTACAATATCGCTCTGAAATATCCGTGCGGGAAAATGGTATTTCTCTCAACTGATCTTTCGTCCTGTTCTACCAGGCCCGGATCAGGATTCCGCATTGGCCCGATTCCTGAGGGTTCCCCCGCACTGCTTATGAATGATCTGCTGATTTCCCTGCTTGAAGGTTCTATTCCGGACCCGGACCTGCTTGGGCTTGATTACCATCCTGTTGAAGATGGAGCTCTTGAAGAGGGGTTCTCATCTTTCAGAGAGGAGTATTTATCTAAAGGATCGATGTCGATGGAAGCATTTCTTTCTGTCGGGAAGAGGTTATGGCTCAGGCGTCAGGAGGAGGTTACTCCCTTGGATCAAATACAGGAAACAGTTGAGGTTATCAACAGTGAAAGGGTTAAAAAACACCTTGAATGGCTTGTTGCTTCAGGCTCGCGGGATATCAGGCAGGCAGCATGGTTCTGTCTTCTGGGATGGTCTGCTATCGAGTGGAATCCATTGGGGAAAGAAAAGAACAGGGTACTGAAGATTAAGGCCGGTAGAGCTGTCTCAGCGGAATGGGTACTTCCCCCATCTCCCATGGAGTTGAGAACACCTGATCTGAAGTCCAGTCTTGAGAAGCAACATCTTATTGATTCCCATAATTATACTATTTTGAGGATTCTCAACACCGAGTTGAGAAGAATCTCCGTCTCAGGGGCATTGAAACAAATATATGTCCGGGGTGATCACCCTATTGCCCGGCAGAAAGTCTCCAGTCTGTTCAGATTCATCTAACCCATATGTGACTTCATTCGTGATTCCTGTGGAATTGAGGGTCGAGTCTTACATTCAGCATTTTAATTGATATATTAAATTGGATGCTAAAATGTAAACCCGACCACCCATATTGCTATTATTTCGTTTGGAGTTATCATGAAAAGAACCTGTTTCTCTGTCGCGTTCAAATCACTGCTGCTTATAAGTATCATCTGTCTATCGTGCGATGAGAATACCGGACCTGACTTCAGCGGCGAGGTACCTGAGGCGTCCGTTCTGTCGCTTGACATAGCTTCCTGGAGCTATGCCTGGCTCAGATGGAACTTCACATCTGTGCCGGAGGACGATTTTGGGTCTTACAGGCTCTACAGTTCCGATGCCCCGGGGATCAAGAGCGATACAAGCGCTGCAGTGATGATATACTCCATTACCAGCAAATATTTTTGTACACACATAGACTCGCTGGTCGTACCCGCCGAGACCAGTCACTATGCCCTGCTCACAACAAGCTCCGAGGGATCCACATCCTGGAGTAACGAGATCGCTGTTGATATTCCCGACCGTGAGCCGGACAGTGTTGCTGCGGTGGTGGCCGTAGGCGGCTGGCCGGATGGGATATGCTGTACTCCGTCCGGGGACTACGTGTATGTCTGCTGTTACGATGAGAATGAGGTTTACGTGATCCGAACCTCAGACAATACTGTAGTGGCTACAGTAAACCTGGATTACGGACCGCTTGCAGTCTGCTGTCTCAATTCGGGTGAGTACATCTACGTTACACATGGAGGAGGTGTATCGATCATCCGTACATCAGATAATGCAGTCACTGCAGAATTGTCGATGCCCGGGTTGAAGGGCAGTATATGCGTGCTGCCTTCGGATGAGTACGTCTACGTCTCCAATTCGGACGATGGTTACGTGGCAGTCATTCGAACGGCTGATAATACTCTGGCAGGCAAGATATACACAAACGGCTATCCAAGGGGCATCTGTTCAGCTCCCTCGGGAGATTATGTGTACGTGGCCGACTATTATCTCAACGCAATGGTGGTGATCAGTACCTCCGATAATTCCATAGCTGCTGTTGTAGGTATATCGTGGTGGTGTCCTGTGGATCTGTGCACCACACCCACAGGAGACTACGTGTACGTCATCAGTCATATGCATCACATTCTCACTGTTATCGAAACGTCCGGCAATACGATTGTTGCAGAGATAGATGTCGAGCCGGACCCGAATCATATCTGCGCACATCCAACAGCGGAGTACCTGTACCTCACCCATGGAAACAGCAGGACCGTTTCCGTGATTAGAACCTCTGACAATCAGGTCGTCGAGTGTTTCACGACTGGTGATCACCAGCCCAATTGTATCTGCGCCCTTCCGTCAGGTGAGGCTTTCTACATGAGCAGTTGGGCCACTGATATGGTTACGGTCATAAGGTAAGCGGTTCCGCCCCCATATTGTCCTGTGGTTCAGGCAGGCTAACCTGCCCAGCCTTCTATCAGGGCAAGTAACCACCAGACGGAACGTCCCTTCTGCTCGCAGCTTTCATATGTGGTATGACCGGACTCGTTGCCGTAGAATTGCGGGTGCTCGGAGGGTATATTGCTGCCATTGTAGCTGTAAGTGTGCTGTTCCCACTGACCGGAGGAATTGTACCAGCAGTCCAGATCAGCGAAATCATAAAGAACTTTCTTATTGTTCTGGCAGTACTGCCGTATCTGCTGATTACGGAGATATCGATTGTATCCTTCTGCATCTGTCGCTTGAGCGTTTCCTGTCATGTAGACGAACGTGACATTGGGATACTCTGATTCAAGAACAGTCATTGAATCGAGATAAGCCTGAACCTGAATCTCTCCGTAGGAATCCATCTGACAGCACCAGCACCACATGCATACATTGATGTCAGTATTATTGTCGAGCACGTCCCTCGTGAGATTCATTCCTTCTTCTGATTCCCAGAAAAGCTCGGGGGTGATATATGTTTCGCTTTCCTGTCCGTCGAAAATGCACAGGGCATTATCCTCATCCGGGAGGAAGCGGGAACCTATGGAGACACTGTATGTGGAATCTGCTGTTTCTATCCTTACAAGACCGACAGTGAGCTGACCACCATGGGATGTATGGGCATAATGGAGTTTGGAGCCTGACTGGACAGAATCAATCCACTCCAGCGGGATTTCAGGAAGAATTGAGCAGGAATGATCGATAATGAAGGGATAATCTGATTCACCCTCAGGTCCAAGTGGAGAAGAATCACTGCACGTTGAAACAAGTAACAGGATCGGCATAATGAGAAAAATGTTAAGAACGGGATGAATATGAATTGAAATTCTTTTCATGGATACTCCAATTGTGATTGTGACAAGCGGATAGCAGATTCAATCAGATCAGGGAATATCATCCTCAAGTTCGTCAATATCTTCTTTTGCATGAGATCTGATTTCTTCAAGCTGTTCCAGAAGTTCGGAATCTTCATCCTGTCTCAGTTGCTCAAAGGGTTCCAGAGTAGTACGGTTTATAAAAGGTCCTATAGTGAATTCCACACCGATGCTGAATTTGACATTCTGCATCACATCCATCGGGTTTCTCTCACTGCCTCTGGACAGCTGTTCCAGCTCTGCAACGGCAGCCATGAACCGGACATTTTTGTTCAACGTGTAGGATGCACCTATATTGGCGTCTCTTCCATCCCACTCCATAATAATTGAAACATTGTGAGCAGGGTGAATACTAAGCGCTCCGAAAAGCCCCCGGATCGGATTACTGATTCCATCCGAATCCGCGTATTCTCCCTGTTTGAACCTTCCAATACCGTAACCCAGGTTTACTTCAACAGGCACACCGAAAAGGTAGTTAAGATTTTTTGTTATAACGATATAGGCAGAGAAATTCTGATCCTCTTCATACTGGTACAGGGAGTCATCGGAGTCCTTGAAGAACTCGTAGTTCTTCTCTCCAATAATGTTCTGGCAGCCCACAGCCAGAGCCGGAGTGTTGATCCGCTCGCTAAAGATAAGCACGCGGGCATTTCCTGAGATTCCTGCGTCACCGAGCCAGGTTGCACCTATCTGTGCCCTGTTGAAAAGTCCTATTTCAAGATGTCCGGCAATCGCAAAATCGCTTTCCGATGTGCTGTCAGCGAGTTCATAACTGAAGGAGGTGAATGAACCGCCAACAGTTACCTGTGTATGCTGAAGCACGGTTGCGGTTGGTATGTCAATAAGGCCTGAACGGGAAAATGGAAGAGAACCGGCGTTACTGACGGATACTACAATACCTGCAATAAAAACGAGGATTAATACAAATTTCATTCAAGCCCTCCTAATATTGTATTAAGATATGAATCTATAATTTATTGTGCAATGGGCGGCATCAGACCGGTGCAGCTGTAATAATCAGTTCCCCGGGCCAGGATGTTCCGAAGGGTGAACCGTCAAAAGCACCCATAACTTCCATAATCCTGAAACCACTCATCTCAAGGAGGTGTTCAGCCTCATACCTGAAAAGATACCTCATCTTGAAGGAATGCACTGTCCTTTCCGTCCTCCCATCGGGATACTCCGCAAGATAGATCATCTCACAGTTTATCAGCTGCCTGGCGAGATCGACGGATGGATTTCTGAATCTCCTGGTGACTTTCCGTCCATCCGGAAGGTTGAATGGTAACTCATCACCGAATTCCTCTCTTCGAGACTCATCAAGAATGTATTTCATTGAGGGGTTGAAAAGGTCAAGCACGAAAACACCTTTATCCTTCAGGTGACTATGAATATTCTCAAGAGCCTTCAGTTGATCTTCGACAGTCTCCAGGTGCTGGAATGATCTGAAAGGAGTCGTTATAAGACTGAATTTGCGTCCGAGGTTGAAGTGCCTCATATCCCCTTCAATGAGAGTTACCCGCTTTCTCAGATCTGCATCTTCTTCTTTCAGCCTGTTTCTGCAGATATCGAGCATTGCTGGCGACGGATCCAGTCCTGTTATCTCACATCCGGTTTGAGCAACCGGCACAAGTACTCTTCCCGTTCCGCAGCCGAGTTCCAGAACGGGACCACCGATCTTCTCAGCCAGATCAACATAATAGTTGATATCGTCCCTGCCTTCATAGACAGGGATGTAATCGTAGAACTGAGCACTCGACCTGTAGTCATCGTTTTCTGCTGTATTCATTGAATTCACTGTAAAATAGCGCTTTCTCTGCTGAATGTTCTGCTGCACAGGAATAGTGCTGCAGCCGCATAAACCGCAAGTGAGAGATAGACAATTATCATAATGCCGACATCTGCCTGACCTGCGATGATCGTCCGTGTTGCCAGAGATACATTAAGAATAGGAATCAGAGCCGTCGAAGCGTTCAGATTCATCCCCGGCATCATTCCGATAAAAGCAGGAATGATTATGACCGGGAAAAGAGGCCCGATCTTGCTCTGAGCTTCCTTATATGTTCTCGCGGTGAAAGAGATGGAAAGCAGCAGACCCGCAAAGAAAACAGAGAGCGGAAGCAGGAGTGACAGGAGAACGAGTATGGATCCCGGTTCCAGAATAGACATTACCATATCAACGAATTCTGCTGGAATCGAACTTACATACCGGACTCCAAGATAGAGACCCAGCAGAGAAACCGCAGCCGAACTGATTCCTGTAAGAACTACAACTCCAAATTTGCCAATCAGGATCTGAAGCCTGTTCACAGGAGAGGTGAGCAGGGTTTCAAGTGTGCCGCGCTCTTTTTCTCCCGCAGCCAGATCAATGGAGGGATACATGCTGCCCATGAAGCAGAAAAGGATGAACATATAGGGCAGAATGCCGCCGACCATATCAGCCAGCTGTTCCTTTTGAGTTGCAAGATTTACTTTCGAAACAGATATGGTTTCAATAATACTTATGTCCAGATTCAGCTCATCAAATCGATCGGTACGCAACAATTCCTCATATTCACTCAGCAGTTCCATGATACGGTATTCTTCAATCTCCCGTTCCTCTGTCCCTTTCAGATAGAACGTGATCTCTCCCTGACCTAACTCACTGACCTGCCGGTCGAATTCTTCGTGAAATACTATAAAGGCATCGAGGCTGTCTGACGCGATGAGCTCCTGTCCCTCCTCAAGGTGGATCTGCTCAAATACGAGGATGTTTTCCTGTTCGTGAAGCATTTCTACGAATTCACCTGCGTTTTCTCCCGCAAGCACGCCAACCTTGAGCTCTCTGACCTGAGCTTTTGCCTCGTGAGACATAATAAATCTGGATGTCAGTCCGATCATCACTGGAAACATCAGCAACGGCACAATAATCATGGTTATGATGGTGCGGCGGTCCCGAAGGGAATCCTTCAGTTCTTTCCGGAAGATAGTCAGAATCGTTTTCATGATTTGCCCTCCTGCAGAATGCGAATGAATTCTTCCTCCAGCGATCCGGCCTGCATCCTGTCCTCGAAAGCCTTGTAAGTATCGTTGTACAGAAGTTTACCTTCGTGAAGAATAGCGAGATCATCGCTTATCAAACTGACTTCACTCATGATATGCGTGGAAAAGATGACAGTTTTGTTCTCACTTTTACAACGGCGGATAAGATCAATAATGCTTCGGGAAGTGATAACATCCAGACCAACTGTCGGTTCATCGAAAATTACCACATCAGGGTCATGTATAATGGTTCGTACGATGGAGACCTTCTGCTTCATTCCCGATGAGAGCTTGCCGATACGTCTCTCAGCAAAGTCATTCATGTCCAGCAGATCGAAAAGTTCTTCTTTGCGCCGATTGAAATCAGTATTATCCATACCGTGAAGATCGGCATAGTATTTGACCAGTTCCTTTGTAGTCAAACGGTCGTAGAGCTTGGTAGATCCGGTCAGAAAACCAAGATGGGCGCGGACCTTCTGAGCTGATTCTACAGTATCATATCCCGCTACTTCAATGCTTCCTGAGTCAGGTTTCATGAGTGTTGCTATCATGCGCAGAATGGTGGTCTTGCCGGCACCATTGGGACCGAGAAGGCAGAATATCCTTCCAGGCCTGCATTCGAAACTGACGTTGGATACAGCATGTACTTTACTGTCAGCGGAGGAGCTGCCCTGTTCCTTTTTCTGTTTCTTTGCAAGCTTGAAGGTTTTATACAGATCTTTAGCGACGATCATTCTTTATTACCCTCCCATACTTTCATCCATTGCTTTTCATTCTTACCTGCCTGAATATATAAACCCTGTGCAACACGGGTTCTGAAAAGTTGATTCTGCTCCTTACGGACTAATCAGGAAGAAGATAGCGGCAAGCGTACTGAGACCGGCAGCAATGTGTGAGACGATAGGTATTGCCAATCCCCGGTACCTCATAGCGAGTTCTCTCCATAACCAGGCTGTTAAAGTCAGAGCCAGGAAAGAGACAAGTACCCATTGCAGCCGAAGGAAAAGTATGAGAACAAGTACATGGTACCCGGCAAAAGCGCAATCAGTCAATGCTGGCCGCCTGCTGCTTTCAAGAAGATACTTTCGCCAGAAAACTTCCTCCAGAATCGGATGAACAGTAACGTACCATGCAGCGAATAGCCACAACGATATTCCGGACAGACCCAGATTGGAAAGAGATTCAGAAAGGATATCGGGTTGAAGAGAGATAACCGGCCACAGAAGAATGAATAGGGGTCCATTTCCAAAAAGAAGAAGTGTCATTCCAATGCCTGAGAAATTGTTCCAGCCGGAGAAAGTACAGCGCAGAATATCCAATTGACCGTTGAGAAATAGAATAAGCAGAATACCTGAATGGTAGAACAGGATTGCGCACCAGGCGGAATGAAGCAGATATAGACCTGCTGCAATACTTCCAAATGGCAGAAGAGCGGCAAGAAGCCTGAACCTCGCAGCTTCTCTCAATACTCAGTCCTCTCGCCCGAAGGTTCTCGTTGAATCAACATAGGGCTTAAGATACTAAAAATAATATGCTGCGGATGTGAAGTATTTGCCTGGCCATGAACCGAATTCAGAGAGCAGATCTCCGGTTTCACTGCTGGAGGATTTGCCTGCTCCTCTGCTGATTCCTCCATTCAGAGTGATGTTCTCAGAAATATTGTATTCTACCATCAGGGTTAGATAGGCGGATGGGTCAGTCAGGTTGATAAGTGCCTGACCGCTGATGTTCAGAAGCGGCATAGGCGTCCAGGTCATACCGGGGGAGAGATAATGTCTACCCATAAGATAGATATTACCTGCAGTGTAAGCGGGAGCATTAATCGTAACATTATAATCTTCTGAACTGTTTGCTCCAGGAGAGTTGAAATGGTATTCAAGATAGCCGTACAGTGCGGCGTTGAACCAGCTTCTGTCCATTCCTGCTGAAGCGCTCCAGAAAGTCTCTTTATTCTCGTCAGGGGCATTTTCGCAGAAAATCGCGGTTGAAACAACCGCCAGTTCAAACCACCCTGTAGCCCCGCCAAGCGCTCTGTTAAGACTTCCACCCAGTATAAGATTATCTCTGAAACATGCCGCGAGAAGTGCGGCATCGGTCCGTAGCATGTAAAAACGTCCTCTGAGCCAGCCTCCGCTTTCATTGAAGAGTGCATCCTTCCCGAATACCCAGCCCGCGTCCAGTTCTGACATCATGCCGATGGGGAAAGTAGATCTGATCGCGTCCACGCCGACACGGTATTCCTTATCGATTGTTCCATATTGGAATGGTGCGATAAAGTCGGTCGGACTGACGGATTTTGATACACCCCAGTAAATGGCCTGCCGTCCCAGCGTAATGCTGGAAAAGGGGAGTCTGAAACGGATGCTGAGCCTGTCCAGATTCTGCAGGAGGCTGAAAGATTCGGTACCCATCCATTCGGAGGGGAGAATACGTTCATCGAGGTCGCCGAAGCGGAATATAGAAGTACCTCCAGATGAGCCTTCGAGAGCCGGATCGCCCGCAGTTGGGCAGATCATATACGCAAAAGCCAGCCTTGTGCTTCCCAGGCGCTGTGACAGCATCAGTCTCAGAGGAGCCTGAGAGAGAAAGCGCAGTGAGGAATCCGGCTCCGGAACATCGATAAGATCAATCCCCGGCTTGAATGAACCGGAGATACTGCAGGCCTGAAGCTGGCCTGAATTAATCAGAAGTATCAGCAACAGAATAATAACTGATCCGAAAGATTTCACTCGTATTCCTCTGGAGGGCTGTTCCCGTCCAGTTTGCCGTCAGTAAGAACAACCAGCTTTTTTGCTCTTCTCATTACTATTTCGTCGTGGGTAGAGAAGAGGAAGGTCATGCCGGTGTCCTCATTCAGCTGGCGCATCATGTCCAGCAGCGCTCCGCTTGTCTTTGAATCCAGATTTGCGGTTGGTTCATCCGCTATTACCAATGAAGGTTTCGAAACCATAGCCCGTGCTACAGCCACTCTCTGCTGCTGACCCCCGGAGAGTCTTGAAGGAAGTCTTTGAGCATAGTCAGCCAGGCCTACTTTTTCCAGCATGCTCATAACCCTGTTGTGCCGTTCCTCCTTTGGTACTCCCTGAAGCAGCATGATGTATTCGACATTTTCCTCGACGGTCAGTACAGGGAACAGGTTGTACGCCTGAAATATGAACCCGATATGATCCCTCCTGAAATCGGAGAGTTCATTACCGCTCATCTTCGATAGCAGTCTTCCCGAGAGCCATACTTCTCCTTCGGTGGGGGTATCGAGGCCGGTTATAACATTGAGGAAAGTTGTCTTGCCTGAACCGCTCGGTCCAATAATCGCGGTGAATTCTCCCTTTGTCAGTGTATAGTCAATTCCCCGTACTGCTTGAACAGGCACACCTGAATCATCGTAGGTTTTAATAATGCCCTTTGCCTCGATTATTTTCTCATTATTCATACTCTTCTCCATGTCCTTTACAGGCTTTTTCTCATTGCTTCGGCAGCATTCAGTCTCCCTGCGTGGATACCGGGATAGATTCCAGCGGCAGTTGTCAGAAGAAGCGTGAAGAACGGATATATCCAGATACCGCTCCATTTCAGAATCGGATGAATTGCGCTGTCGAAGATTACGCCCGAAACCTCAATGTTACCGAAATCGATACCGGTTTTCCATGTTATCCAGATGATAACCAATCCCATAGTGGAGCCGAGGATCATGCTGATTACGCCAAGCCAGAATGCCTCGAGGATAACCATGACGCTGACCGTCCCCGGTCTTGTCCCTACGGCCCTCATTACACCGAACTCATACATTCTCTCGTAGACAGACATGAAGAGGGAGTTCACAATTCCGAAAACAACAAGGCCGAAAAGGATTACAGCTGTAATAACAATGCTCAGTTTTGTCATATTCAGCATTGCCGTTACCTGTGTGGCCAGCGTTGCCCAGCCCTGGGCTCTGTTTCCGCAGATAGAGAACCTGCTCCAGAAAGGGAGCGATTCATCCATTCCCAGCTCTGAATCCGGAAAGCGTATCGCGATTTCATGGAATCTTCCTTCGAGATCAAGCATGCTTTCCGCTGTATTGATATCGATGAAAGCGGTATATCTGTCGAGATCATCACTTCCGAAATGGCAGATCCCTGTTACGAAGAACAAATTACTGGATAGTCCGCTGTCCGCTTCCGCAGCGGTGATAACGATCAGGTCTCCAAGGTCGGTATCCAGATCCTCCGCGAGTTTATATCCGATTATAAGATCGGTGCTGTCCCCGCTGAAGTAACTGCCGGAATCCACCGCAGTCTCCAGCATGGAGACTGTCGGTTCTTTTTCAGGGTCGATACCTATCATGGTGACCGGTTTCATCTCCATTGTTGATTGGAGAGATGCAGGGGAGATTATCCGGAAGGTAAAGGCATCCACTGTCGAATCCGTCCTCAGCATTTGCGTGATTGAATCTGGTTCATTTATGGTCAGAGTTATCCTTCCGGTCTCTCTGAAACCGTCTCTGTGTATCTGGGCGTCACCCATCCATGCATTTGTAGTCTGATCTATCATATGCCTTGTCATGCCTATCATCAGGGCATCGGTAAACATCAGAGCTGCCAGTCCGAGACCGACGGCCAGGCCTGTGATTACCGTTCTTCTTTTATTCTTCCAGACGCTTCGCCATGCGAATTTGATCAATCGTCCAAACATGCTGCTTACACCGTCCTCAGGGCTTTTGCGGGTTTTGTATGTGCGGCATTAAGGGCGGGGATACAGCTAACTATAGTAGCTGTCAGCATCACGCAGATGGCCGGTATCCAATAGCAGTCAGGAGAGATCGATGCGACCATTTCGCGGAAGACAGCCCCACCGTAATCAAGGGGGGGATCCATTACAATTCCGTGCTTTGAGAGGAGAAGCAGACCAGCCGTACTGATAATGCTTCCGAGCAGAATGCTGATGAAACCCATTATGTTCGCTTCGAGCATGATCATCCGGACTATGAAGCCTGGTCTGGTCCCCATTGCCTTCATCACTCCGAATTCCCGTCTCCGCTCAAGAACCATCATAAGCACAGTATTCAGAACTCCCATAGCTGCGACCAGCACGATAATGAAGATCATTACTTCCAGGCTTGATTCATCAGCTTTCATTCCGTTGTAGAACTCTTTTGCGAATACTTTCCAGGAATCCGTCTCCAGATTCCTGCCGCTCAACCTTCCGGATATCGCTGCGGTAAGGTTATCAACTTCATTGAGAGTTGACGATAGGACAGCTATCTCGTGAGCTTTACCCTCCAGTGCGAACAGATTCTGCGCATCTGGCAGAGTAATGTAGCTGGTTCTTCTATCGATTTGTGTATTTCCGGTGCTTACTATCCCGACCACAACGTATCTCTTGTCCGCTACAACTCCGTTCGCTGCCTGGGAGAGGAGTATCAGCGAGTCACCGGGGGATGCTTCAAGTGTTATCGCAAGTTCTTTTCCCAGAAGGATCTGACCCGTAGAGGATAGAGAGGTGTCAGCATCGGATGAAGTGAGCATTTCGCCCTCTATGATCTGATCTGAGAACCCGGTTGCTTCCTGCTCCCTTGCAGGGTCTATACCGATCACTGACGCTGCGGCTGAACTGGAGTAGACGTTACTCGTATGTCCTGCAGGTTTAAGTGCGAGAAGAGCCCCCGTATATATCCGCGGCGCCCATGAGCGAACGTCAGGGATCGAATCCAGAATTGAACCAACCTGCTCGAAATTATCGATAGTACTGTATATTGATGGGTCCGCAAGATAGCCTTCATGGTGAACCTGTATCTGTCCGGTTCTGCTGTTTGTGAAAAAAAGTATGATGTTGCTGTACGATCCGTTCATCCATCCTATCGAAAGGGAGGAAAGGACGAATCCTCCGGTCATGGTCATAAGCGTAAGAACAGTTCTTCTTTTCTGGCGGAAGATGTTTCTCCAGGCAAGCTTCGAAAGCATATTTACTGATTTCCGCCGGACTGAAGATTTCTGAGCGAGAAAATATCTGAATCGATTCCCTGATTGAATTCCGCATGCGACCAGGTGATGGTCGTGCTATGTCCCTCTTTGTTAGTTGGAACTACTTCCATCGTTGCGGGGATCGTTCTGCCTCCCATATTCTGGATATCAGAGAATGTCACACACTTTATCTCATTTCCGTGCTGGTCGTAGTAGTGTTCCCAGAGAGGGATGTTTTCGTCAGTTCTAACAGCGCAGATGATGCTGGACCATACCACAGCTGTGGAAGGTTTTGGAACAAGCCTGACATACAGAACACCGTCTTCCTGTATTCCCGTCATAGCTGTATCATCAGTGTATTCGTAAGTATAGTCAGTTGCGTAAGTAATCTCTTTCACAATATCGTTGTTTGTGATGTCTGAGCCCATCCAGGAACCCGTCATCATGGATGGCGGGACTCGAATGGTACTGTTCGTGTTGGGAAGGTAGTTCCACATCTCCGTTCCGATGCGGAGGGTAGCCATTCCGGCTTCCCTTGCCGGGGAAAGTATGCTGATGAAGGTTTTGTCAGATCCTTCTGACCACGACTTCATTGTGAGAGTTCTTTCCCAGTGAGGGGTAACTATGTGCATGGACATCTCCGCATAGCTGTCATTACTCCTGTAGAGCCGATCCAGCGCTGTGATGACATCATCTATATCAGGCTGACACAATGCAACAGTGCTCGAAAGGAGCATTACGAAAAATGTTGTGAGCACCAATCCGTGTTTCATCTATTTACTTCCTTCCGGCAATAAGCTCCTTTGAAGGTTTTCCAAACATGAATGTATTCAGAATTTACTGCATTCGTATTACATGTCAAAAGTGTGGTCTCCAGACCGGGATTAAGTAAAAAGAGTATATTGCGCGTCTGAATAACAGAGTTATGAAAACAGATACACTGGAAAGTAATTGATGAATAGTGACCGCAGGCGCCCTGATTCCTATAGAGAGATAATTGCTGTTTCGTTTCCTATCATTGCCGGGATGGCCGGCAGAACGATAATGATGTTCTGTGACAGGCTGTTTCTCGCCCAGCACAGTCAGCTTGAGCTTCAGGCAGCTCTGCCCGCGGGAATTCTCAGTTTTACTCTGCTCTGCATTTTTTACGGAACCGCCGGGTATTCAAGCACA
>JAUVEU010000116.1 GCA_030594645.1 Candidatus Aegiribacteria sp. | reverse complement strand
AAAGGCAAAGCAAAAGCTTACCAGGTTAGACAAGTTCTTCGAGCTATAGAGAGGTTGGGTGAAGAAGATGCCACTGAAAAATGATCTTTACACATACAGAGTGACATGGTCAGAAGAAGATCAGGAGTATGTTGGTCTATGTACAGAGTTCCCCAGCTTGAGCTGGCTTACCGAAACCCAGGAATCAGCTCTAGAAGGAATAAGACAGCTTGTGGCTAATGTTATCTCTGATATGAAGAAAAATAGAGAAAAAATACCAGTTCCGATTTCAATCAGGAAATACAGCGGAAAGTTTATTGTGCGGATTCCTCCCGAAGTTCATCGCAAACTTGCTGAAATTGCAGCAGAAGAGGGAGTGAGTATCAACCGATTGGTAAGCGCAAGATTAGCAAAATAAAAGTGCTAACAATCGCATCAACGCGGACTAGCAAGCTGCACCGCTTCGCATCAAGGTTTGTGCTAGCCGGTTATGCGAGGCGTTGTGTGGAATTGAATGGAGTACAAAATGATTTTCGGAACTATCCTCACAGCAATCCTGTTATCCGTCACCAATCTTACAATCACTGAACCTGTTGATGGCGAGACCTACGATGGTGACTGGCTCCCACTCCGAGCCATCGTGGAGAATGAGAACGAGAAACCAGACTCAGTACACTACTCACTGAACGGTCAGCTGGTGATCCAGATCCCACGCCTTAACACCGACTGGTACACCTATATGGCCAACAACAATCGAACAGGATACTCTGAAGCTCCGGCTCCGCACGATAATACAATTCTGTGGACAGCTTCTGTGACCGGTATGGGGCATGAGTTCGTTTCTCCCGTAGTGGTGGACGGTCGAGTTTACCATGCCTCGGAGGAACAGGAGATCGCCTTCTGCCTTGATGCGGCCACCGGTGCTGAAATCTGGCGGTTCGAGAACATAGGTGATGCCATCGATGACGCGATGCACGTTCAGGATGGTAAGGTGTACTTGGCCTCCGATTCGATCTGGTGCCTGGATGCCCTCACGGGCGACAGGATCTGGGCTTTCGGAACCGGAGGGGAATTTGGTTTCAATGGTCCTCCTACTATCTATGAGGAGAGGGTATATGTATACAGTAACTGCTTCGTCTACTGTCTGGATGACCTTACCGGTGAAGAGATTTGGAGTAATGACACACCTGTCTGTTACAGCACTCTTACAGCATGGAATGGCCTGGTCTTCTTTCCCTCGGGCTCGGGGCAGTTTTATGCCTTTTCTACCGAAACCGGTGAGACCGAATGGGTCACAGACGGATTTGGTACTTTCTGGGACTCCTCACCCACAATCGTAAATGAAGAAATCTATATCGGCAGCTGGAACGGCTCGCTCTACCGTATCGATGCGCTTACCGGCTCCGTTATCAATGAATTCACTTATGATCCACCCATAGAATCAACCCCGGCTGTTCATGAAGACAGGGTATTCCTGGGCGCTGGCGATTGGGTCTACAGTGTCGACCGGTTCACTGGTGATATGGAGTGGACCTTTGAAATTGAGAATGATTACCTTCACGCATCAGTTGGACTGGCCGATGGCCTTGTTTTCTGGGGAGATCATGAAGGTTCCCCTAAGGATTCAATCGTATTTATCCATGCAGTAGATACTCAAACCGGTACCGAGATCTGGAACTATGAAATAACAAATGCGTGGAAGGGTGTCCTTTCCAGTCCTGCCATCACTGATGGTGTGATGTACATTGGTGCAGGTAACGGAAATCTCTACGCCTTTGGGACCGGGTTGAAGTACACCTATCGTGAAGATTATTTCTACGCAGATATTGGTTCCAACGAGCTTATAGTGACATCCTTCGATGGAGGTGCTGCAGTTGCAGCAGATACTATAAACTTTACAGTCACGCAAACTGGTATTACCCTGGAACCTTCCAGCAGGCTTGCTCTATGTGCCAGTCCGAATCCATTCTACTCCGCAGCATCAATATCTTTCGAGCTTTCTGAACCGGGATGGACATTGGTAACAGTGTACGATCTGTCCGGAAGAATCGTCAGAACACTTGAAAATTCAGAGCTTGGAACTGGTCAGCACTCCATCGTCTGGGATGGAAGAAAAGAGAATGGTGAACCTGTTTCAGCAGGTCTATATTTCTGCAGGATTCAGTCCGGTGGGATTTCTGAAACCACAGGCTTGTGTCTTTTGAGATAAGCGCCATAACCTCTGCATTAACCTGCCACAAACGCCTTGATATGGGCTTCACCGGTATTTGTGCAGGTTATGCAGAGGTTATATCAAGTAGGAAGGTATAAAATGAAATCCACCCTTTCTATAGCTATCCTGGGAATCATGCTATCATTATCATGTTCATGCGGACCGAATAATCAAGAGCCTCCAAAATCCTTGAACACTATACCGGAATACGAAATATCGATAGCTGATTCATTCGGTGTAGAGCTTGGAGATTCCCTGAATATGATTGGCAGCATCAATGGTCTCTGCCATCATCCTGATAGTTCAATTCTGCTGCTGGATCGCTCATCCCTTAGAATTCGAGTCATCCCTACTGAAGGTGGTCCTCAACTGATAAGCCGACGGGGAGAAGGCCCTGGTGAATTGCTGCTCCCACAGGCAATATGTGCTCTGCCGGATGGCAGGATACTCGTGTCGGACGAAATGAAGCAGGAAGTTATGGCCTTCGGTATTTCCGGTGAATATCTTGGAAGTTACTTCACAACTGAAAGGTATGTACCATACAGCATGTATCCGGTTGATTCATCATCGATTGTAGGTATGATGATGAAATTGGAAATGAGTAACGAAGAAATAGTTATCAGCTCAGACATAGGAAGATTCGACTCCTCCCCTATTCCTTCAGTTGTATTCTATTCCTGCGAATGGATTTGGCCCGCTCCTGAGATGTACACTGAGATCAGCCTTATTGATCTTGCAGCTAATCGTGAAGGCAATGTCTTCATTGCGGCTGACAACACAGAATACCACATCTCTGTATACGCTCCGGATGGAGAAGAACTGCTGCAGATTGAGCGTATTGATGTGAACAGAATGCCTAAGACTCCGGAGGAGATCCAGGAGGAGATCGACGATTTCGAATCATGGGCAGTACAGGATCAGGCATGTACCGGAGGCTATGAGCCGTCTCCTTTCTACCAGCTCATATCGCTTGCAGGAACAGATGCAGAAGGCAATCTGTGGGTTGTAAGGCACGATTCTGATATTGAATGTCTGTTCGATGTCTGGAGTCCCTCAGGTGACCTGATGTATACAGCTCGTCTTTCCCGAAGCGAAAAGGATCCTGGTCTGTTCTTCAGAGTCGATCAGATCGGTATCATTGCAGCTACCTCCTATGATTCCTATCAATTCCAACGAGTTTATATATTGAAGCTTGATATGTTCGCAGAAGGGTCATAGAATTTTCTTTACTTCTCTTTTAACGCATTTGGAGTGTACTATTTTGATAATCGAATTGAGCTGACTTTACTCGTTTATGGCAGTGTCACAGCAGCTCATTCGAAGCGTTCTACAGGAAAAGAAATTGACAAATGTATATGATGATAGTATACATCTAGCATGGTAAAACCTCGTGATCGTCTGAAGGATTGTACGGGTTTCGAATGGGATGAGGACAATGCTACGAAGAATTGGGAAAAGCGCGATGTTTCCCAATCGGAATGCGAACAGGTATTCTTTAACAAACCTCTCTTCATTCGCAGAGATAGCGCCCATTCAGAAACCGAATCCCGTTACTATGTTCTGGGGAAAACAGATTCTGGAAGGCTTCTCTTCGTGGTCTTCACAATAAGCGAGAAGCTGATTCGAGTAATTTCTGCAAGGTATATGACAAAGAGAGAAGAACGAAGGTATCTAAGATGAAGAAGAGAATTCCTAGATTCAAGACGGAAGATGAAGAAAGAAGGTTCTGGCAGACCCATGACTCCACCGAGTATATGAACTGGGATGAGGCTGCAGAAATGATACTGGCCAGGCTGAAACCTTCCACCAAAACTATTTCACTTCGCTTGCCTGAGTCCATGATCGAGGAACTCAAACTCCTGGCGAACAAGAAGGATATTCCTTACCAGTCACTACTCAAGGTATATCTTGCCGAGAAGCTGGAAGAAGAATTGCAGGGACTACGAGCCCACTGATTGCAGAACAAACGGCTGCAGTGGAATTACACATACAGGGATGCTTTCCAGGTGCGTGAAATCCACTGAGCCTTAGCGTTATGTGTAAAGAACAGGGAGATATGTTAGAAACAGAAGGACTCTATAATATATGCTCAACCTACCTGCAAACACTGTGCAAAGAAATACCGAACCGGTGCGTTGGCAGTGAAGGCAACAGGATGGCTACCAGTTTTTTCGAGAAAGAAATATCCTCATTCGGCTGGAACACAGAGATGCAGGAATTTGATGCGATTGATTGGGAAGATGGTGGGGCGATTTTGCGATCTGAGAGTTCAACCTTTGATATGCTTGTGAGTCCATACTCGCTGGGCTGCACAGTTGAAGCGCAGATTGTAAGCGCATCATGTGTGGATGAACTTGTGCAGCTTGAAACAGGTGGGAAGGTACTTTTTCTGTACGGTGAAATTGCAAAAGAACAACTAATGCCGAAGAATTTCGTGTTCTATAATCCAGAGGAACATCAACAAATCATCTCCCTTCTCGAGAAAGGCAGACCGAAAGCAATTATATGTGCAACGGGTAAAAATCCTGCTCTCGCAGGTGGCGTTTATCCATTCCCTTTGATTGAGGATGGAGATTTTGATATTCCTTCAGTTTACATGACTGAGGATGAGGGAGACAAGCTTCTGCCTTTTGTAGGAAAGACAGTTGTGCTAAAATCAGTATCCAAACGTATACCGGGAAAAGGTTACAATGTTATTGCCAGAAAGGGGAAACTTCAAGGCGAACGTATTGTAGTCACCGCACATATTGATGCTAAGAAAGGCACACCCGGCGCAACTGACAATGCAACCGGTGTCGTAGTTTTACTGCTATTGGCTAAGCTGTTGGAAGATTATGATGGAAACAGGTTTATTGAGATAGTGGCACTAAATGGTGAAGACTATTACGCAGTTCCCGGACAAATGCTCTACATTTCAAAGAATCAAGATCGTTTCAATGAAATTCTTTTTAATATAAATATTGATGGAGCGGGGTATAAAGAAGGGAAATCAGCTTTTTCGTTTTATGGTTTGCCTGAAGAAATAGAAAAGAATGCAAACAGCATATTTAGTAAATTCAATGGAATAGCTGAGGGTGCTCAATGGCCACAGGGGGACCACAGTATATTTACTCAGAATGGTTGTCCTGCTATTGCCGTATCTTCACAATGGTTTACAGAGAATATCGATAGTCAAGAAATTACACATACACAAAAGGATAATATCGAAATTGTTGACTGCCACAAAGTGGTTGAAATTGCCGAAGCACTAAATCTTCTTATCAGAAAATGATAAATCACATACAACCACATTCAACAGAACTGCGCTATGTTGACTTGAACTCATGTTATCACAGTCTGCTGATTTGGGACGTTAGACAAAGATAATATAATTCTCGATAATGCTGTTGGCCTTGAATACAAATAGTGGAGTTACAATGAACAAAAGAATAAAATCTGAGGATATCTTACGTTTGTTTGAAGGAAGCCAAATGAATCAGGAAGAAACGCACTATTTGAAGTATCATTTGGAAAGATTAACCTATACAACGAATTTAGTTCAATCTATTATTAACAAAAGAGAAACAAGTAAAATACTAGATATTGGCCCCCATTTTCTTACACATTGCTTTTTGAAATTACTTAAACCCCAGCTGAGTATATCAACACTAGGGTTTGCAAATGAACGGTTGTTTCCCCAGAAGTATGCAGTTGAGCATTTTGAATTGGATTTAAATGATTGCGTTTCCGATGATATAAACACTTCTGGTGCAGAATTTGATCTAATAGTATTTTCAGAAACTATCGAGCACCTTCATACATCACCCACTACCATTATACTGTTTTTATCAAAATTGTTAAAAAAGCAGCCCGGAGCGGGAATATTGATTCAAACTCCTAATGCAGCTTCATTCTTAAAACGAATCAAACTATTCATGGGACAGAATCCTTACGAAAAGATACGTGAAGATAGGACAAATCCAGGACACTTTCGTGAATACACCATGAGAGAATTAGAAGAATATGCTCATGAAACTGGATTCAAAGTAAGTTTTCGAGAATATTGCTCATATTGGTCCGGAAATAACCCAATGAAACATGCGGTTGATATGATTCCTTCGCTTAGAGAAGGAATAACGATATTGTTTGAAAGAAGTGATGTTTAAACTCTGTCGTTAAACTTCTCTCCAGTACATTCCGGCATTAAGTACAAGACCG
>JAUVEU010000051.1 GCA_030594645.1 Candidatus Aegiribacteria sp. | reverse complement strand
GAACATTGTAAAATTCACAAGGATGACCATCACAGCAGAAGAGGACTTCTGAAGATGGTCGGTAAGAGGAGAAAACTGCTTAATTACCTGAGTAAAAAGGATATTGAGCGATACAGGACAATAGTAAAAGAACTCGGATTGAGAAGGTAGCAGCTTAACTGAACTCCGGCACGCTGAAAACTCAAACAAAGTGATGCTTGAAAAATGATTCCTGCAAAACCGCAGGGATTAAGAAAAGAAGAGATGGTAAAAGAAAAAATGTCAAATGTAGTGAAATGTGAAATAGCTGGAAGAACGCTTTCGATCGAGACCGGTCGTATGGCAAAACAGGCTCATGGCTCAGTGTACGTTACATATGGAGGCTCTTCCGTTCTTGTAGCGGCAACTTCAGGCGGATTGAGAGATCTGCCCTTCTTCCCGCTTACGATAGAGTACCGTGAACGAACCTATGCCGCAGGTAAAATCCCTGGCGGTTTCTTCAGAAGAGAAGGTCAGCCACAGGCGAAGGAAATCCTTACAGCCAGACTGATAGACAGACCCCTGAGACCTCTGTTTCCATCGGAATACAAGGAAGAGACCCAGGTTTACTGTCTGGTGCTTAGTTCAGATGGGCAGAACGATCCGAGCCTTCTGGCGATGGTTGGAGCTTCCGCATCATTGCTGATATCAGATATCCCCTGGGATGGACCTGTATCATCGGTGAAAATTGGAAGAATCAATGAAGAGTTCGTAATAAATCCTACTATGGAGGAACAGGAGGAAAGCGAGCTGGATCTTGTTGTAGCCGTGAAAGGCAATGATGTAGTTATGCTTGAGGGCTCTACTGCACAGCTTTCGGAAGAGCTGGTCATTGAGGCAATCAAACAGGCCGCAGCTGAAGCAGCCAGAATAAATGAGCTGCAGATCGAGCTTAAGGGTCTTGCAGGCAGGGAAAAACGTCAGTCTGAAATAGCAGTTGCTGTTCCTGAGGATCTGCAGGGAATAATTGATAAAATCGCTTTTCCCGAGTTCGAAAAAGTATATGGAAACGGTGTTAAGAACGCTCTTTCCGAGGCAGGAGAAGTCACTGTAGAGGCTGCTGTTGAGCAGCTTACAGGCAAGTACGAGCATCTGGACGATGAAGTGCAGCTTAGAAAAATAATTTCAAATGCCGTTCATGATGCGGAAAAATCATTTGTTCGACAGAAACTCCTTGTTGACCGCAAACGTCCGGATGGCCGCGCTGATAGCGATGTGCGAAAGATCACATGTGAAGTTGGCGTACTGCCGCGTCCTCACGGTTCCGCGCTGTTCACCAGGGGAGAGACTCAAGCGCTCGTTGCAGTCACGCTTGGCGGCGCAAGAGATGTACAGCGCATCGATGCCTTGATGGGTGAATACACAAAGGATTTCATGCTTCATTACAATTTTCCGTCGTTCAGTGTTGGTGAAGTCAGACCCGCTCGCGGACCCAGCAGACGGGAAATAGGTCACGGTCATCTTGCTGAAATGGCACTGTCTCATGTAATGCCGAAGGAAAAGGAAAAATTCAATTACACGGTACGAGTGGTATCGGATATTCTGGAATCGAATGGTTCCTCCAGTCAGGCAACCATCTGCGGAGGCTCCCTCAGCCTGATGGATGCCGGTGTTCCAGTATCAGATTCTGTAGCAGGTGTAGCGCTTGGTCTGGTAACTGATGGAGATGATTACATTATTCTTTCGGATATCGCAGGAGTTGAAGACCATCTCGGTGACATGGATCTTAAAATAGCGGGAACAAGAACCGGTATCACAGCAATACAGATGGATCTCAAAGTTGAAGGAATATCGCTTGATGTTCTCGGAGAGGCCATAGAAAGAGCCAGAGAGAACAGGATATTCATTCTTGATGAGATGGATTCAGTAATCAGTAAACCACGTGAATCTTTGAGTGAATACGCTCCAAGGGTATACACGATCACTATTGAAAAGGACATGATCGGCAAGCTGATAGGTCCCGGTGGAAAGAATATCCGTGCTATAACGGAAGAAACCGGTGCGGACATCAATATTGAAGATGACGGTACTGTAGTTATCCTGTCGGATGACGCTGAAGCTGCTAACAGAACTCTGGAACTGATAGAGCTTTCAACAGGGAAACCAAAGCTTGGCCAGACATACGACGGCGTTGTTGTTAACATCTTGAATTTCGGGGCATTTGTTGAAATAATGCCCGGAACTGACGGGCTGGTTCATATCAGTCAGATCAGCAAGGATAGAGTTGAGAACGTGGAAGACGTTCTCAAACGGGGACAGCATGTTAAAGTCAAGGTTACCGCTATCAAAGATAACGGCAAGATCGATTTGACAATGAAAGATGTTGATCAATAACTGAAACGTCTTTGTTACAGCGATGGATTAGTCAGCAGGATGGGGGGCAGCATATGGGAATAGAAGTATCGCTTGAAGTGCTTGAGCATATGCGCGGTCTTCCCCTTCCTGCAAGGGCGACTCAAGGCTCAAGCGGTGTGGATCTGATGGCTGCTGTCTCCTCGCCAGTCGTAATTGATCCGGGAAAGAGATTTCTCATCCCGACCGGTATCAAGGTGTCGATACCTCGAGGGTATGAGTGGCAGATAAGACCCAGAAGCGGTAATGCGTTGAAACACGGCATAACTGTTCTGAATTCCCCAGGTACTATTGATTCGGATTACAGAGGTGAAGTCCAGATCATTCTGGCTAATCTGGGTAATGAACCTTTTGTCGTAGAACGGGGTGACAGAATAGCTCAGGCGGTTCTTGCTCCTGTCGCTTCCCCTGTATTCAAGACTGTTGAGAAATTGCCTGACACTGAAAGGGGTGATGGAGGGTTTGGCCATTCCGGGAAATAAAAGTTTCCGGTTCTTGAGAATCCCGGTGATCCTGCTGCTGATACTCAGCGCTGCATGCAGCTATGGTTTCCGCGGAAGCCTTCCTGAACACATTCAATCCGTTAAGATCATTCCGATAAGAAGCAGGGTAACGCAGTACGGTCTTGAACAGGATATCACATCCAGAGTAACTGAAATGATGGTAAGAGATGGAAGACTTGCCGTAGTAATTGAGGAACAGGATTCAGAGATTGAGGGAACCATTGCGGCATATTCAAAAACACCTTATTCCTATACATCCTCGGAACAGGTGGAGGAATATAAACTTGAAATAAGGGTTGAAATAACTTTCATTGATCTTTTGAGGGAAATGGATATAATCGATAATGAAAGTGTCACCACATGGCTGGTTTATGACCCTGACAAAGAGACAGAGATTGATGCAAGAAACAGACTTCTGGAAGAGGCAGCGAAAGACATAGTCAGACGATGCCTGTCAGGATGGTAGGAAAATATGCTGGAAATTTTATCACGCAGGAATAATCTTTACGCTATTATACTCGCGGTTGCGGTTCTTCTGATCAGCGTTGCAGTCAAATACATTATTGTGTTATTCAGCACTCCAGCCAAAGTTCAGGGCGAGCTTAATGAAGTATATGAGGAAGTCGAAAATAATTATCCCCTTTCCCGCAGGCCAGCGGAATTCCTGATAGTATGGGGAGAGTACCGGGATTCAGATGAGTGTTCTAACGCGGTCTATCAGTCAGTCTTTGGAAGCGGATTTGAGGGTAACATGTACGTTGTATCCTATCCTGATTCAATTGAATTCCCCGGACTTCCCACATTTCGCCGGCAATTCAGGATAGAAAAGCTCATGGATTAGCAGAAATGGGAATTATTGGTGACTGGCAGGAAAAACACCCTCGGAAAAACGGGAAAGCCAGAACTCTATTCTACATTCTGCTGCTTCTGTTTGTTATCTTTCTAATACTTAAAGCTGAGACATTTGTGGGAGGATTTTCCCGCATCTTCTTCCCGCCTGACTCTTCTTCATTTGAAACCGGCAGCGAGTGAACCCATCAGTATTTGACGCCCACGTTGATACTCTTCTTAAACTTCCGGATGCTGAGAGTTTTCTGCATGGAAACAAAAAAACACATGTTGATCAGCCCAGAGCGAAGAGCGCCGGTGTTACTCAACTTCTGACCGCAGTATGTGCTGAAGCCGCAACAGATCAGATGACTGCTTTTCATTACGGGATTTCTCTTTACAGAGAAATTCAGAAGAGATCTTCAATAGAACTTCTGCTGTTGCTTGAGGGCTGTCAGCCCCTTATGGAGATTGAGAACCGAGAAGAAATAATCGATTTATTATCCTATGCTTCTCTTACCTGGAATGGTGAAAATTCCCTCGGTGGCGGAATTGGCGCGGATACAGGGCTTTCAGTAAAGGGGAAGAATCTGGCCTTGAAGCTTCATGATGCAGGGGTCATTCTGGATGTATCACACCTTTGTGATAAATCGAGAAAGGATCTGTTTTCGCTTGGCATAAGAACGGTTGCAACACATTGCAACTGCAGAAGTATTCTGGATATTCCGAGGAATCTTCCTGACGACGATATCAGGGAAATAGCCAGCTCCGGCGGAGTTGTAGGAGTAACATTTGTTCCTGATTTCCTCGGGAAGGATGCTTCAATTGAGACTATCGCGGATCATCTTGAGCATATTATTGAAATCACCGATATTACGCATGCAGGTATGGGAAGTGATTTTGACGGTACTAAATATCTTCCTGCAGGAGTGCATGACTGTTCGGTCTGGCCTGAAATATTTGAACTTCTTTCCAGAAGAGGATGGAATCAGAAAAGCATAGAAGCCGTTGCCGGTGATAACTGGCGCAGAATAACGATGGAATACTGAATAGGAGATCCTGATGCGAATCATTATACTGAATTTACTGATATTTGCTTCCTTAAACAGTGCGCAGACTCCATTTGAGTTTGCTGTTGTGCAGGATCTGATACAGGGAGAACCTTTTGTAAGCGTTTTAAGAATTCAGATCACAAGGGGAGTGCCTGAACAGGGGAGAAACCTGCTTGAACTGACAACCAGAGCAGGAATGACGATGGAAGGTGAGCACAGTGTATATCCTGATTCATTGAGTGTTTCCAACGTGGAATTCTCAGGACTTCTTGAATACTCCGCGAGTGTTCCGATGTATACCATCAACAGAGTATTCACTGTACTTGAAGACTGTCTGGATCGTTTTCCCGGAATGAGGATTACGGATCTCGCGCTTGACGTAGTTGGTGTAGACGATATGAGCTGGATCGGAATAACATGCAGAATATCAAGCGTTGACAGTGTGCTCAACGGTTCTTTAAGCCAGCTTGACTTTTGGCGATCGGTTGAACTCAGAGAGTTCGAAGTTGGAACAGCCGGATTTCCAACGTTACTTAGAAGGCCTGGAACTTCTGCATTCTATTTGAATGAGGATATACCCGATCCTGCTCCGGAATTGGAAGTATCCGATTCTGTTCATCCCTGGAAATCACTTCTCCTTCCGGGATGGGGACAGATTGACAGCGGCAGGGGGTTCGGCTGGCTGAATATTGCGGTGGAAGCAGGCGGAATCGCTCTGCTCGTATCCGGCGAAAAAGAAACCGGAATTGCTGTTCTTGGAGTTAATCACCTTATCAGTTTCATTGATCTGTTTTAGGGGAAAGGAATAATCTATTGAGGAGACTCAGAACGATATTGAAAAGCTGTCTTATTGCCTGTATCCTGATCTGGACTCTGGGCTTCCTTCTGGGCAGCTCCAGGGGATTCACCTGGGCTCTGGCTGGTCTTTCTGCATTCCTGATACCTATATCCGCTGTTGGATTGATATTTATGCAAATATCCGGCATCGGAGCGCCGCCTCAGGAAATTCGCCGTAAAGCGGGCGACACACTTAAGTGTATCGAGTGCGGCCGGCCTTCAGTGCCGGGTTCCAAATACTGCAGATATCATCTGGACATCAAGAATGAGGAGGAGAAGCGGGAAAGATTTTGATACGCGGGAGCAGGAAACTTTCATCGTACGCGCTAATAGTCATCCTGCTGCTGACTATTCTGATTGCTGTGCTGGTTCGGGCATTATTTATCCAGAAACGACCTGAACTCGTTGAGCTGCGCAGAAGAACTCCGGTGCTTGGAACTTATGCGACGTACGTAGTTATTGCGCAGGAAGAATCAGCAGACAATATCCTGGGCGCAATGGATTCACTTGCAAGGCATCTTGATTTTGAGCTGGGTGTGTTCAGTCAGGGAGAAGTATCTTTATTTAACAAACGCGGTTATGCATGCATCTCTGAAATGTCCATTGATCTCCGGCATCTTCTGGAAGTCTCATTCCTTATTGCCTCTGTGACGGATTCTCTTTTTGATCCATCAATTGGAGCTCTCGTAAACGTGTGGGGATTTCCTCACGATCCTCATCTTCCAGACAGTATTTCAATTGAGAATGCCCTTTTCGTATCCGGTCTGGAAAATCTCGCAACTTCCGGAGATACAATCCGGCTGAATCCCGGAGTACTCCTGGATTTTGGCGCTATAGCGAAAGGATATACTGCGGATCGAGTCTTTGATCTGGCTGTGGAGCGCGGCGCAAACGGGGTTCTGGTTGAGATTGGAGGGGAGATTCGCTGTGGAAGCGATCCTGAAACTGAAAGGATATGGAGGCTTGCGGTCAGAAATCCAAGGCTGGATGAGATTCAGGAAATGATAATACTCGAAAACGGTGCTGTTGCGACTTCAGGAGACTATGAAAGCTGCATATTTGAGAATGGAAGCCGGTTCTGTCATATTCTTGATCCCCGTACCGGATATCCGCAGACAGGAGCGGCTTCGGTGACTGTGGTCGCTGAAAGATCCGTGATTGCTGATGCGCTGGCCACAGCTATCGCTGTAGGAGGAACAGATATCGCATCATCAGTACCCGATTCGCTCTTCAGTTTGATTATTGTAATAATGGAAGATGAAGACGGAAATTTGACGGAGTGGAGAAGGGGGGAAGTATGAGAAAGCCTGAGTGGTTCGAGAAAGTCGGAGAAAAATGGAAATGCCTGCTCTGTCCAAGAGGGTGCACATGGAGCGCTGATTCCACCTCTTACGGATTTTGCAGAGTCCGGGGTGTTAAAGATGGAGTTCCATATCTTCCAGGATATGGCGGATGTGTATCGCTTTCTATCGATCCGATCGAAAAAAAGCCGCTGTACCATTTCCTTCCCGGTTCGTCAATTCTTTCAACCGGCCCTGCAGGATGCAACATGAGCTGCGATTTCTGTCAGAACTGGTCGATTTCCCAGGGCAGTAATGTACCTGTAAGATATGTTTCCCCGCCCGATCTTGCCTCGATGGCTGTGAGCAGCGGAAGTGTTGGAATAGCCTACACCTATACGGAGCCTGCGATATGGTACGAATATATTATCGATTCCGCGCCACTTGTTCGCGAAAAAGGCGGCGTCTCGGTTATGGTCTCAAATGGAATGATCAATCAGGAACCTCTCAAGCAGCTGACAGGAATAATCGATGCCTGGAATATTGATCTTAAATCCTGGTCGGAAAAATTCTACACAGAGCATTGTGCCGGATCATTACCGACTGTTCTCGAAACATTGAAAACTCTGGCTGACTCCGAATGTCATCTGGAGGTTACATTTCTTGTTATTCCGGGTGAAAACGATATTCCTGATGAATGGAGAAAAATGGCTGACTGGCTCTCGCGCGAGTGCGGTGAGGATACAGTCCTTCATATTTCAAGATATTTCCCGCGATACAGGCTGAAGAGCCATCCTACTCCGATTGAAACACTCATTCACGCAAAAGAAGTATTCTCTGAGAAACTGAATTTCGTCTATCTCGGGAACGTTGGGCTGGACAGCGGAGATATTATCTGTCCATCCTGCTCCAATCTATGCGTGAGCAGAAACGGCATTGAAGTAAAAACGGACGGCATGAACAAAGGTTTATGCAGGGCATGCAACCGGAAACTAAATATCGTATATGAAATCCGATAAGGACATCCCGTTCTTCCGCCTGACCGATCTCCTCATACTGTTGGTCGCGGGTCTGGTCCTTCTAGTAATACATTTTTCAAACGGCATACAGGATTCAGACGGACTGCTGCTGGTGATTCATACAGCTGGAAACACTGAATATCTGCCGCTTGACCGGGATACTTCCTTCAGAGTGAATGGTAACATGGGGGATCTTGAGATACAGATTGACAGCAGCAGAGCCAGAATATCGGAATCTCCATGCCCCGGACAGGACTGCGTCAGAAAAGGATGGCTGACATCAGCCGGAGATCTGGCGATATGTGTCCCATCAGGTGTATTCATCTGTATCGAAGCCGAATCCTCTGAAGGAGAATCGCCTGACGCGATCACATATTAACCTGTTCTGTTCGAGGTCAGGTCATTAAAAGACCTGACCGCCAGCATTATAAAAGCTTCAGAAACCTTACGAATTACCTCGTACAGGATTCAATCAGCGTTATTTTTTCAAATTTCACAAAATCAACTGCTGAGAGACAGACAAAATATATACCGGGGGATACTGTTTCACCTGAGTAATCAGTTTTATTCCATACAACAGAATACGTTCCTGAAGATAGAATATCATTTACCAGAGTATTCACTTTACGCCCGCTCAGATCATAGATACTCAACTCCGTGTTTCCCGCGAGTTCTGCGGGAATAGAGAAGCTGATCGTAGTATTTATACTGAAGGGGTTTGGACAGGCAGAGGTATAAAAGAACTGCTCATTGGTTTCTATACCTGATTGAACAGAAGCTTCGTCACTAAGTCTTGATTCAGTTAATGCTTCAATAACAGCAGACACACAATAATAGTTACTATATGTTCCTGAAGAATCAGTATAGAAAGCATCAGCAACCAATGTGCTGTTGATCTTAGTATATGGTCCGCCTGGGATATCACTTCTATAGATATTGTAACCGGCAATATCAGGTTCTGTATTAGAGTCCCAGCTCAGATCAACAGAACTTCCTGAAATGACAGCAGTCAGATTCTGAGGTTTTAAAGGATGAAACCACCCTGTATTCCAGTTATCATGATAAAAAGTACCCCAGTCTGTTAAATAACCGTGATATGGAACATTTTCGATTGTCCATAAATGTACTGTTCCTCCCTTGACTATCAGCGCGATTTCAATATCACCGTCACCATCCACATCCCCCACTGCGGGGCTGTTCACCATGGTTGCGTTAGTTATAGATACAGGCCAGTCCTCAAGCAGGGAACCGTCACCGCTGAATGCGTACAGAAAACCATTGGCACCGGGCCAGTTTTCACCGAAAATAACATCTCTGTATCCGTCATTATCAATATCAGAAACTATAGGTGAACACTCTAAGGCAGCTGTTGCTGTCACAGGCCAGCCTGCAACATTTTCACCGGTGTGATGTCTTGCGCCCAGATCAAATGAATGGCCACCCCCGAAAATTTCCAGGTCACCATCGTTGTCTATATCACCTACAACCGGGGTAAGAAAAGTATGGGATCCAGGGAAGTCCTGTGGCCAATTACTAAAACCTGTCCCATCATGATGATAGATAGCAATATGATTAGTTGATCCGCTACCAGGCTGGTCATAGTGTGCATGGAGAATTTCCAGATCACCGTCATCATCGAGGTCTGCAAATGCCGGTGAGGCATAATCCGCTCGACCTACCACGTCGAGTAAGGGCCAACCGGGTTCCGGATTCCCATCTTTATCCCAGAGGTATATGGAGTAAAATGAAACAGCACAAATTTCAACCACTCCATCATTGTCCACATCTGCTACACAAGGAGTAGCAACACAATCCATCGGCTGAGGCCAGCCTGGATATATGCTTCCATCATGATTAAAGACAATTACCTGTCCATCAGGATATACTCTTTGGCCGAGAATAACCTCAAGGGAACCGTCACCATCAATATCAAATAGTACAGGTGATCTGAATCCTTCAGTTGAAGCAACTGTCAGGGGCCATCCTTCAACAGCAGTTCCATCGTTATGCCATGCATATAATCTGTTTTGATGCCCGGCAACAATGATTTCCAGGCCGGGATAGTCTGGATCTAAATCTCCAACTGCTGCTTTTGACTGTATAATGTTCAGTCCTGTTTTGGGCCAACCGGGAAGATCATTTCCGAGATAGTCCCATACATAAAAAACACCGTTTGTAGAGCCTGCAATGATTTCAAGATGACCGTCTCCATTTATATCGGCAAGACAGATACCTGAAGGTGATTTGCTATTGCCTGATCCGATATTTATAGGCCAGCCAGGCATATGTAAAGGTTCTGCGCGAGATATTCCGAAGACTTCGCAATCAGCATATTCACAAGGTTCGAAATTGGAATTCCCATCAAGGTCTGTCCAGAAATATCCAGTTTCAGTAACTTGTGCCTCTACAAATGCCGGTAAAGACAGCATAATAATAAATGTACATATTAATTGTATTAATATTATTACATTACTTTTCATAATCAATCCTTTACATAATAACATTCGTATGATTATCTATTCATAGGGAATAGTAGGAAGCAGGATTCAATATCTGTCGGATTCAGGCAAGATATAAGGGGAGCTGCATGAAGCTCCCCTTCGTGTATTCAATCAGCTGGCCCAGCCTGATCCGTTGCAGCCACCGCATTTCCCGTGTTCCTCAAGGACTTCGTTGTAAATTTTACCGGCTCCCTTGCACTTTCCGCAGGGGGTTGCAGGTTCCGGAACGTTGATGTGTCCATCGCCTCCGCAAACATCACAAGGGGAATCTCCGATATCATCAATGCCTGTGCCCTTGCACCAGGCGCACTTAACAAGTGCCATTAAAAGCTCCCTCCATCTATGAGTATTTTCATTGCTGTATCATAAGCTGGAAACGCCGGTGCGGGAATATCCTCTCTCTTGTACCTGAAGATAAGGAATTTTCCCGTCCGTGAGAATTCATAATCGAGCGGATCATAATAAGTATCTTCCAGCTTCTTGCTAAGCCGCTTCAAGTGTGTGATATTTTACCTGGCCAACGCATCATATCCTTTACGGTCAGGCTGTATTTTGTTAACTCGCCTGAGATGCGTTGATCTCATATCTTAATAAAGTGCTTAGTGTACTATACTGGAGGACTTTACTCAGAAAGGAGATCAAGAATGAAAAAGACAACATTAATCGCAGTATCATCAGGTATTCTGATCCTTATTGCCAGTTGTGCTCAGGATCCACAGATCACTGATGAAGACCATATCTACCAACTGCTGGCATCCAGCGATCTTGTAAAGATGGGAGCGCTTGAGGGTCAGGGCGGGGAGATGGATGCAAAAGACAGTACAGAGGTAGATCTGCCTGAAATATGGTGGCGGGAACTTACCACTGAGGGTGCTTTTCAGATTGTTATCATAGGAAATCCCGAGGCAGGTATCTGTACCGTTACTGTTAATCAAAACCTCTATGCAGATTTCTACATCGATGTGGTTCATGACCTGGTGCTGGATCCAGGTGTAAAAACGATAGAAGATATCAGAGAAAGGAGTGTAATAGTAGAAAGGACAGGAAACCCTTCCTCAACTCCACATGGAGGATGGACCATTCAGAGTATAACACCTGCTGAATACTCGCTTCTTAACAGCAGTGAACAGGAAGTTTTCATAGAATCCATGAAATTATATCGAGGAGAAGAATTGCTGCTGGATTGCACATCCCCCGATCAGTTTATCGATATAGAGGATCTTCCTGAGCTGTCTGAAGGAGAGCTTGTTAAACTTGAGGTTACCGTTCTGCATACCAATCCACTGTATGAACCTCCATACTTTGTTTACGTTCATGGTCCCTGTCCAGTATGGCCAAGACACCTGATGTATGATGACGGCAATTTCGGTGATGTAACCGCAGGAGACGGTATTTACACCTATGAATGGTATACAGAGGACTCCTTCATCTATTATCACAAGTGGAGAATAGCAGCAGACGTACTTGATGCGGATACGATGGCAGATCAGGTTGAAGAAGATTATGACTCCGGAGCCTGGTGTATACCTGTTATAGAGTTATAGTTCGTCCTACCTGAAGATAAGGAATTTTCCGGTCTGTGAGAATTCATCCCCGGCCTGGAAGTGACAGAGATAGATCCCTGAGGTTATTCTTTGAGCGGAACTGTCAGACAATCCCCAGGTTACGGAATGATCTCCCGCTGCCTGAGTTTCATTTACCAGGGTATCAACAAGACGGCCGCTTACATCGTAGACATGTAGAGATACAGTTTCATTCTCCGAAAGCCTGTAAGTGAATGCTGCACCGGAAGTGAATGGATTCGGAAAGTTCAAATGACGACCAGGATTCTGATTGCAGGATTCTTCGATTCCCAGAGGATACATCGTAATATCCGCCGGTGCTGACAGACTGTCCTCAGTGCTGCTGTACAGTGTAAGCCGAAGATCGTACTCCCCCTCTGCCATTCCTGATGTATTCCATGTGGCTATGACTTCATTGTAAGCCTGACTCGCTGATTCCACGATCAGTGTCCATTCCGAACCGCCGTCTTCAGCCCAGGAGACACTGTATCTGTCAAACACCGACGGGTTGTATTCCCCAGTATCCATCCATGCGGAGCCGATTATATCAATGCTGTCATCAACCTGTCCTGATGATGGCCCGTCTATCGCGGCCACCATTACAAGAGCGGTATCCACCGCTTCGGGTTCGTATTCAAAAAAGGAGTTGACAGCCAGAATCCTTGAATGATCGTGAGCGATATTAGTTGACTGGTAAGGCCACATGGGAGTTACCGAGGAGTTCGTAAGCAGCATCGTTCCTCTGCCCCAGGAAGATATGTAAGCAAGGCATGTACCGTCGGTAAACGAGACAAAGGCGCTGTCCTCAACTGCCAGGCTTATCGTTGCGCCGTCATGAACACAATTCGTGGCATAGGTTTCGGAAACACCTCTTCCTATCAATTCGCCGAAAACACTGGAATCAATATTGAATACCGTGTTTTCCATTGGATACCAGTTCCACCAGAATACGTAGGTGTTGTTGTATTCAAGCAGCCTGTCTTCCAGAGGAACAACCAGATGTGAAAAAAAGCTGTTGTTCTCAATATTCTGAATATTGACTGTATTGGAACCGGGTATTCTGACGCATGAACCCCGTATTGTCGAGTTATTAACTGTAACCGAGCATCCCGGCTGGGTTTCAAGAGACCACCAGCATCTGTTGCACTGATCGACAATGAATGTGAAGCCTATACCGTCAACACCCGGAGTGGTTTCGGAGAACTCGAAATGCTCGACATAATCAGGATCAGGAAACTCGATATTAATTATGGAGCCGTCACAGGTTTCCAGCCATGGCATGAGCGTATCGCATCGAGTGAAATGGACGAAGCATGAATCGTCAACCATTATATCTCCAACATGATCCACGTCTTCCAGTATCAGGGATGCCCTGTCAAAAACCTTTCTGAATGTCCAGTCGGGGAAATCCGTGCGTACGGCTGTGTAGATGCAGTCGTCATGCAGCTGGGCGTAGTGCATCACACCATTCGCATCCACGGTTGCGTCAGAAGCTTCGAACTCGGAGCTGTCGATGAGAAATACATAATACTGGCCAACATAGAATTGATTGAAGTGAAGCCACGCATTGTTTCTGAAGACAGCCTTCCCCTGATTCTGAGCCCAGATATGCCCGGACATGCTCAGCTTTGCGTTGTCAACAAGGAGAACCCCGTCTCCATAGATTATGATGTTGCCATTCTGCACGAAATCCTCGTCAATGAGCAGAGTGTCCTGTCCCGGTCCGATATAGATGTCCGACATCTTATCGGGCTGTCCCGGAGTTTGACCCTCAGCAAAAGCAGCCAGAATGATTAACAGGGATAGTAACCTTTGCATTTCAGCGCCTCCAATACAGCCTATCGGATACCGGTTTCAACAATTGCGGGCATAAGCATCTGAAGCCTAATTATTCCTGCAATATGAATGGAGTATAAACAGATCGTAACATTTTTGTAACTGTGCTGCATGATAACGGATAAGACGCTATGGCGAGAGTTGTGATTTCTAAATAACAAACAGGTCGAGTCCATACATGAGAACCCATACCATACAATCCTGTGCATGGTATGGGTTCTATTACTGTTCGAGAATCCGCAAATAGAACTGATTCGCTACTTAAGAATGATGAACCTTCCAGTGCTGAGATTTCCTCCAGCCTGAAGTCTTACCATGTAAACGCCGGGAGTCATATCCGCAGCATCAACAGTGATTGAGTAGTCACCTCCGGAAAGTTCAGAATTCACAAGCGTACCTGCAAGTCTTCCTGTGATATCATAGATGGACAGAACTGTCATGCATGGCTCACTCAGACTGAAGTTCACTTTGCCGGCGCTGAAAAGCGGATTCGGAGAAATTTCAATTCCCGAAGCAATCAAAGGAACAGTTCCTTCGATACCCAGTCCTGGGCCCCAGATTGATTCTCTGTAATACGCGTCAAGCAGAAGGTCGGCATTCATCCTGAGACCATCAAGACCAAGACCCATAACCCATCCGCCTACTATGTGAAGTGAATCTCCATCCGCGAGGCTGACCGGTCCCATGGACATGAGATATCTGTAGTCAAAAACGGGATAGGTAAGCGATATCGGATTATCGAAAACGAAGGGGAAAGGTCCAGGGTTATCCGGGATCATAACTTCAGGAGCATTGGGGTTGCCGGACCAGTCGGACATGTATGCGGGACCGCTGTACTGACCGTTGGCATCAGGGTTTTTCCCCCACATGAAGTTGTACTTGTCAGTATCGGTGTTAGGATCAGACTCCCAGTTCCACCAGGCATGACTTATCGGAATGGGATAACCGTATACATCAATTGGTCTTTCAATGGATTTGTCAGCCTTAACAACCCAGAAGTCAAGCAGGCGCCAGCCTGTGAAACCATTGCACATAGGTGTGATTAAAGGTTCTCCTGAATCGTCATCGTAACTGCCAGGACTGTCACTGTCCCACATGTAGCTCAGGTTTCGCGGCACGACCAGGAATGTGGTATCTCCGACAACCTGTTCCAGATGGCTGCTCGGCATGCCCTCGGAAAAGAGAGTAACACCGGATACAGGATCCTGCCTGTAAAGAGTATCCGTACCGATAACTTTTGCGAGAATGGTGAAATGATCGCTGACACCGTTCTGGTCGACATCGTTATCCGGTATGCCGTCCGCGCCTGTGTAATTGTAGTGATAGAAGATGTTTTCAGGGTCACTCGGGGCAAGCGGGTTGTCTGGGTTCTGCTGGTATGTGTATTCATCCTGGGTGCTTGCGTTAACTGAACCGTCAAAAACATACTCGAAAACAGCGTCAGGATCGTTACACCAGATGGCGTGTCCATCATAGTAGACAAGATCATCAAGGTGGCATTCAGTCCCGGCAGAGGTAGCAACGTCACAGTCTCCCTGTATGGCCAGTAGAAGAGCATCGAGAGGAACACCAGGGTTGCCGTTGGAACTGTGGTGGGTGACTATCATCTTCATTGCAATGAAATTATCGAAGCCCGGTGTATCCCATGTATAATTCTCGACCCAGAAGCCAAGACCGTAAGGGTTGTCATTGTTTTCAGTGTCCCAGTCGTCCATTCCATACTGTGACTGTTCGGGAGCGACCGTACCCGGAAGGAGATACTCCATTGGATATCCTTCGCTCGGGTGCAGTTCCCAGGCATTAACAGCACTACAGCTCGCCCATTTGTCTGTTACTCCATTAGGAGTGATGTCACCATAGCACGATGACCATACATTGCCGCAATACAGGTAATAATTGCCTGTGCCCGACGGCCATTCCATCGATGGGTAGGAACCCCATGGATCACCCCATAAACCTGTATTCAGGAGTGCGGAAGTTACGTTGCCTATGGAGTGGATTGCCCATAAAGCAGGTGGGCGAGCATCCGAGCTTCCGTATGGCATATGAACCGGATTCTGCTCAAAAGCACCTGCCAGTGAAACAAAAATGAAAACTGAGAACAACAGCGTAAATCTGAAATACCTGGCTTTCCCGTGCATTATTTACCTCCATGCAAAAAAATTATCCGATATCGTTTGTTCTATCGAATCATTTTTATATTAACTAATAATACCATGAACAGTACTGATAAGTCAAAATGCTTAATGCTGATGATCAGATGATACGGATTACATGCAGACATATATAAATGCCTGTTAAGTGATTCCGGAAAAATTCCATCCAGGAAAGAATTATCGGAGCAGGATCAGTTTCCCTGATGTCCTCCGCCCGTCTGCAGTCAACCTGATAAAATACATTCCCTGCCCGCAGCTATTTCCATATGAGTCACATGTATATGTTTCCTGAGGCAGCCGATCCTCAAGAATTGACTTGGTTCATTTATCTGTTTTATTGGTATTGTGAAGTAAAATAGATCTGACAAATATTGAGGTTTCCGTGTATTCGATTAAGTTTTTTGTTCCGGTTCTGTTTCTGATTCAGATTATTCATGCTGATACAGCGGTTCAGACGGACTGGTCAGCGAGATTCATGAAGTTAATTACTCCCCCGGATTTCACGATGTTCTGCCTGGGAGCTTATCTCCAGGGATCTACTTCTGCAGGATTACCTCGGGAGACTTCGCAGAAACACAGCGCTTCGCGGTGATTGAGTAAGAATCAGACGAATCTTAATTCACATTGATGAATTGAACTGATGGAGAAATTTGCTTCATTTGTGGTAAATGTATTTTATTTTGAATCCGGTTGTTTTTTATTGCTTCTTTTTCTGTCAGCCAGAAGAATGAGATTTTTCAAATCATCCTTACTGCCTGCTGCTAACCAGTTCTTATCAAATCCGGGATTTTGCATAATCTCTGCAATAGCTGCCAGAATTTTCAAATGGAGGATTCGTTCACCGGATGAACCTATAAGAACAAAAAGAATATGTACCACTTCATCATGAGGGAAAACTATTCCTTCTTTTGATCTCACTATAAGAGCTTTAACGTCTTTTACACCCTTCATGCAGATATGAGGTATTGCCATTCCTTTCCGCAGAACAGTGCTGGATTCCATCTCCCTCTCTACGAATTTTGAATAAATATCTTCCGGTTTTGAATCCAACTCTTCAGCCAGGAGATTTGAAATATCTTTGAAGAAAACATCCATTTCTTCAATATTTTCAATATCCAGAACCATAGATTCCTCTATGAGTTTATGGAATCTATCTTTCGCAAGATCATCTCTCTTAATAACGATATCACGCAGTTCAGTAAGAAGATTATCTGAAGTAAGTTCTTTATCCCTGGAAACAAATCTCTCCAGAACATAGATCAGAGCAGAATCCTGAGTGGTTCTTTTCTTTGCATAGAACCTGTACCAGAAGAATCCTGATAGAAGAAATACCATGGTCAGGAAAACAATGAATGTTCCCATTTCAATTAATAGGAAAATTCCTCCCAATATACCGAAAACTTGCATATATGGATAAAGAGGAGAATGAAATTTAGGCTTATAACTAAGGATTTTACTCTCTCTGAATAAAATCAGAGTTAAATTCGCAAAAATGTAGAGCAGGATCAGGATGCTTGAAGCAACCTTTACCAGTAATTCCAGTCTTAAGAACACGATAACCGTTACCATAAACAGTCCGGTAAAGAAAATAGAGACGTAAGGAGTTTGAAACTTCAGGCTTAATTTCTGAAATTCAGCAGGCAAGAGCTTATCTCTGCTCATTCCCAACGGATATCGAGAAGCAGTCATGATCCCCGAATTGGCTGTAGAAATAAACGCCAGAAATGCCCCGATGCTTATTACTATTTTCAAGGAATGTCCACCAAATACTCCTGCTCCGTCTGATATTGGAGTAAGACTGCCTCCTAGAATTTCAGGATTCAAGACACCTATGGTAACAAAAATAACCAGAGCATAAAAAATAGAGGTAACAATAAGAGACAGGAACATGCCTAATGGAAGATTTCTCCCCGGATTCTTTGTCTCCTCAGCTAAGGCAGCAACCTTGGTCAATCCTCCATACGAGATGAATACAAAACTTGCGGTAGCGAATACAGGTCCCAGTCCCTTGGAAAAGAGCGGTGTGAAGTGCTGTAGATTAACCGTTCCGGAACCCCAGAGAACATAGATCAGAAGTATTCCAAGCAACCCTATAACTAAGAATACCTGAAACCTTCCTGCTTCCTTTACACCCAGTAGATTCAAAGCAACAAAAAATATGCAGCAGATAAGAGCAATGATTTCTATCGGGATGGGGGTAATAATGCTTAAATAAGCACCCATTCCTATTAGCGCAAATGCTCCTTTCAAACTTAATGAAAACCAGGTTGAAAATCCGGCAACGGTTCCTAAAAGAGGACCAAATCCTCTCATAATATAGAAATAGTCTCCACCGGCTTTTGGCATCGCGGTTGTTAATTCTGCCATGCTTAACAGAGTAGGAATACAGAATATTCCTGCAATCATGTAAGAGATGATAACTGCCGGACCCGCTTGAGCAAAAGCTAATCCGGGAAGAATGAAAAGCCCTGAACTTATCATAGCTCCCGTTGCAACACAAAATACATTCAGGACAGTGAGTTTTTTCTTCAGCTCACGTTCTATCAAAATTGCTCCATCCGATAGATTGAAGCACTCTAACCGGATTGATACTCTTCCAGACCCAACTTGAGAATTCTGAGAGCATCACGCATCTTATGCTCATCAAGAACGTATGCGATCCTGATTTCATCATGCCCTTTACCTGGTGTAGCATAGAAGCCTGCGGCCGGGGCTACCATAGTAGTCCATCCATCAACGGAGAAATCGCTCAGAAGCCAGGAGGCGAATTTGTCTGTATCATCAACGGGCAGCCGAATAGTCGCGTAGAATGCCCCTTCGGGTTTCTGGAAGAATATGCCGTCAGTGTTCTGGAGTTCCTGAAGCAGAAGATCACGTCTGGATTGATACTTGCTTACAATTGATGTGTAATAATCATCAGTAAGAGATTCATACATCGCAGCTGCGCCGTATTGCGAGAGAGTAGGCGGGCAGAGACGTGCCTGGCCGAACTTCATAAAAATGGACATTATGGATGGGTTCCGTGTAATCAGGTTGCCCAGTCTGGCTCCGCAGGAACTGAACCGCTTGGAGATCGAATCCATTACAATGGCTCGATCCGAAATATCCTGAATCTCGAGAATAGAGGAGTGCTTTCTGCCGTCAAAAGCGAAATCACGGTAAACCTCATCCGCAAGCAGGAAAAGGTTTTTCTCAATAACTATTTCAGCGAGTGTATTCAGCTCATTGTCAGTAAGTATGGTTCCTGTGGGGTTATTCGGATTGCATATGAGAATTGCTCTTGTGCGATCGGTGATACAGGAAATGATCTCAGCTTTCGGAGGGAGATGAAACCCATTCTCAACGCTGGATGTGATAGGTACCAGCTTCACACCTGCAAGAGTGGCGAACCCGTTATAATTGGTATAGAAAGGTTCAAAACAGATTATTTCCTCACCAGGATCGCATGTCGCCATCATCGCGAAAATCACCGCTTCTGAGCCGCCGGTTGTGATCATGATCTGTTCAGGGAGAAGTGAAATACCTGAACGGGAATAGTAATTGCATATAGCTTCTCTGAGCATGGGAAGCCCGTTGCTGGGTCCGTACGCAAGAACATTGCTCATGTTCAATTTAACAGCATCCCAGAACTCAACAGGCGTTGGAAGATCGGGCTGACCAATATTCAAATGGTGGATCTTAATTCCACGGCTTCTGGCTTCATTTGCGAGAGGTGCCAGCTTCCTGATTGGCGATTCCTGTATATTGTTACCTCTGTTGCTTATACGGGGATTGATCATGAAGAGTCTCCTTACAATTGAAATGAAGGTGTTTCATCATTAATTTCATAATGTATAATACGTTGTAATATACTTATCGCATATCCTGGATGTACAAGTGACTGCACGCTGTTTGGAGGGGTTATGATTCTCAGACTTGTCGAACTGGCTATTGAGGGTTCTCCCGAGGAAAACCTGAAGAAGTTCTCTGAAGCAGCTGTTGCGCCTCCTGTACCTGATCTTGCTGTATTGCCGGAACTGTTTACAACAGGATATGTACTGGACAGAATACCCGATATTGCCCTTTCTCCCGAAGATCTTCCTGAATTGCTTCCCGCAAAAATGGCCAGCAGGGAAAATGTCTGGATTGTCGCGGGATCACTGCCTGTAAAAAGCTCCAGAGGAGTGGTGAACAAAATGGTGGTGTACAATCCTGATGGAAAGATCGCATATACAACTGAAAAGGTTCATCTTTTCGCTGCGATGGCGGAGGATAGAGCCTTCATCCCGGGGAAATGCGGAGGCACGTTCGATCTCTCTGGAAAAACAGCAGGGGGGATCATCTGTTATGATCTGCGCTTTCCTGAACTGACCCGCAGAATGACTCTTGGAGGGGCTTCTATTATTTTTGTACCGTCTCAATGGCCGGGAGGGCGGAGGGAACTCTTTAGATCTCTTCTCAGGGCAAGAGCCGCTGAATCTCAGATATTCGTTGCAGGATGCAATATTGGCGGAGAGCATCTTGGAGTTATCTTCAACGGAGGTGGAGGAGTTGCTCACCCCAACGGAAATATGCTGAAAGGCAGTATAATATCGGATGGGATTACCGATTTTGTAATTGATCTGAGTGATGTTGATAAGATTCGTACCCATATTGACTGTTTATCCGATCTCAGACCGGAAGAGTACGGATCCAGGCAACCTGCAAAGGAGAGTCCATGAAAGATTACGGTTCCGCTTTTTTCGCGGCTGCAATCACTCTTCTTGGAATCGTTGCAGCAGGCACTATCCTGAAAACGGCATCAAATGTTTTTGTTCCGATGACAGTGGCATTCTTCCTTATGCTGCTTCTGCAGCCTGTCTCAAATAGAACAGCTTCGGTAACGGACGGAATTCTTGCCAGAATCAAGAGAAAATTCGGAAAAGAGCATATCAGTGAAGAGTCAAAACTGGCTGCAATCTTCTCTGTTATTTTTGTTCTGTTTCTCTTCGCAGCGCTGTCTTTTGGAGTATATGTTCTGATCAGAGGACAGATTTTACTGATTATGAGCAAGAGCGGTGAAATCATGAACAATGTTGTTATGCCTATTAAGGACTGGATGATTTCAAGCGGTCTGTTTGGAGGCACAGCAGCAGTTGAAGAGCATATCAACGGGCTTGTGGAACAAGCTCTGAGTATCGCTCCGAATGCTGCCAAACCGATAATATCAGGAGTATTCACATTCGCCATGATAATGTTTCTTACAACTTTCCTCCTTATTGGCAGAAAAAGACTTGAAGAGAACATGCAGAGTACGCTTAAGCCTGCGAATTACAAAAACATTCAAAATATCGTTGAAAAGATTGAATCGAATACACGTACGTTCATCGTTACAAAAATAATTACGAGTTCGATCACAGGAGTAGGAATAGGATTGGGCTTGCTGCTGTTCCTTGATACTCAGGATGCTCTGATCTGGGGATCCATATACTTCGTAATGAATTTTATTCCAATTTACGGATCTCTCATTGCCGGAGCAGGTGTGATACTCTATACAATGGCAACTTATGAGCAGGGAAACTTCCTCGCTGCATGGCCTGTGGTCATCATTGTGCTGTTAATCAATAACCTTGTTTCAAATGTTATAGAACCAAGATTGATGCAGTTCAGACTTCCCCTGGGGTCAGTAACGGTTCTTCTTTCGGTTATTATCTGGGCATGGCTCTGGGGTGCATGGGGAATGATTCTTGCTGTACCCATTACGATTATGATAAAGATCATGCTTGAGGATACTATTGGCAGGGGATGGTTATCCGCTTTAATGGAAACCTGATGAGATGAGATACAAAATGAGATGCAGTATTCTATTTTTCATCGCTGTTCTGATTTCGACTGTTTCAGCAGGAGAAATGAACATTACATGGGAGTCTCCAGTTTCACGACCTGTTGTAAAAGAAAGCCCGTACGGGGAATACTTCTATATCCCCGGAGCAACGAACTGCGGCATTCCAGGCGATCCGTCACTTCCTGTATTTCCTGTAAGCATTCTACTTCCCGCGGATGCTCATGTGGATTCCATTACGATCATCCATTTTGATGAAATCACGCTTCCAGGTTCGTATGACATTAAACCTGTTCAAGCAGGAGTACCTCT
>JAUVEU010000073.1 GCA_030594645.1 Candidatus Aegiribacteria sp. | reverse complement strand
TACACTCATGGCGGAACTCTCGAATGTGGAGCACGAATGGGATGCCCTTTTCATTGAGGTTATCGGTCTTCTGCCCGCCTGCGCTCAGGCAATAGAGGCTTTCGGACCCATGGATGATCTCGTTGGGAAACTCAGGAACAGCCACAGTTTCATGGCCGAATTCATGGGCATTACATGGAATGAGGTCTTTGCCGATCCCCGATACCTTCTGTTCTGGAACAATGTCTTCTGGCCCAGGGTGCCAGACGAGAAAAGAAAGAAATACGATGTGAACAGCGCCGAGGGATGGCGGGATCTTCTGAAGGAAAAATTCTACGATCCCTTTGTGAAGGATGAACCTGTACCGCAGCCCGACCCCTCGAAAGCCCTTGTCAGGTTCTGGAGAAAAGTATTCCCGGTTCACGAAACCCTTGACCTTCTGAATGATCCTCCAAGGCCGGTGATAGAGAGGAATTGATTATGAAAGCTTCGATGAAAAGAAACATGTTCCCGATGATTCTCCTGGTAGTGTCTATCGTGGCCTTTCCAGCTGCGGCACAGTACGCGGGGACACCCGGAGATATCCCTCCGATTTCCGATTCCTACCGGCTGGATATCGTTGTTACTCCACCCTGCTCCTCAGCCTTCGGCATACCCAGTGTACCCGGTATAACCGGTATACCCGATATAACCGGTATAGAGGTAAAACGTATGGAGAAACCAGATAAGGATGAGATCATATACAGTCGTGACGGCGTCACAATCGCCTGCCTTGAGAATGCTGTGAGATGGTATGACTTAGTATACGTTTTTAAAGGCGAATGGGGTCTGAATTATGAGGTGTTTTATCACGTCGTGTGTATCAGCCAGCTCAGCCCCTCCGGAAGGTACTATGCGGTGGGAGCCGATGGTACCGGTACAAACAGGGGACCGGTTTACGTATTTGATCTGGAGACCGGCGTGAAATACTGCACCACAACTTCCAGTATACGGGGCTGCTCGGACTGGATAGAAGGTGATTATCTGCTTATTGAATGCGCGGGTAGATCTGACTCTGTCATAGATATGTGGAGACATGGTGATATTGGGGACATGCCCTGGATAAACTACTCTTACCTGACCGAAGCGGAGGGGCGCTCCAACAATTTCGTCCTCTATCATGGTGGCAGTTCCTGGATGATTCTGCCGGAGGACATTTATTACAACTACAGCAGTAGAGGAATTCCGGTTTCATACGAAAACGGGATTTTCTTTGATGTGGCGGCTTCACCGAACGTCATACCTTCACTTGCAGGAATCGATTCCGTAAGAAGCAGCTTCAGAGAATGGATCGATTCCGCAGGGGGATATGATGCGGCTTTCCCGATTTTCGATTTTCGGGTTTATGTGGATACTTCTACCAACAGTGTTTCAGATATACTTCGGATTGATCCGGTGTTGTAGTCTCTGCTCTAAAATCAAGAACGTATTTTTTTCCGGATAACATCGTCCTGTGCCGCTCCGGGACATTGTCTATCATCAGGCTTGTAATCGGAGTGGCAGTCAGGGCAATAGATGACTAACTTTCTTCGTGCTTCATTAATGGAGTATATTACCATTCTATCGGTAGCGTCAGGGAAGCCGGTGTAAATCCGGCGCGGCCCCGCCGCTGTAAACAGGAACGAAACCGCAACAGCCATCTCCCGTAAGGGGTGAGAAGGCGCGGGAGTAGGAAGCCTGGAAGCCAGAAGACCTTCTGCCGGTATTTTCATTTTCACCTTCGCGGGAGGGTGGAAAAGACATACTGTTTTTTCCTCACCAATCGTGACAGAACAGGGGAGTTGTTATGCTTTCTCTCTCGTTGATTCTGTTGCACCTGGTTCTTGTTGCAGCAGATAACGCGTATGTAATCGATACGAGCGGCAGTCTCGTGGAAATCGACCTTGTTTCCGGTACTGTAAATCCTGGTGTTGCTGTACTTGGCAATTATCCGAATGATATTCTGTATACTGATGGATTCGTATATGTAATCAATTCCGGCAGTGACAACTCCGCGCTTCAGCGGATAAACGTGGAAACCTGGGTAATTGAGGACCTTGCCATTGGAACAGGATATAACTGCTGGGGAGAGCAATTCCTCTCCTCCGATACGCTTCTGATAAGCGCAACACTGAATAATTCACTTGTTGTTGTCTCGACAGATCCCTTATCGGTTCTCTCTGAGATACCTGGAGTCGGACCGTGCCCGGAATGGATGTATCTCGCGGAAGGATATGCATGGGTTGCCTGCGGCGGATGGGGTAGTGACAATAACCTCGTAAGAGTTGATCTCACAACTATGGCTGTCTCTGATACTATCGAAGTGGGAGTCAACTGTCAGTCTGTTGCTTATGATGGAGTCGATGAGCTTTTTGTCGTGAACAGCGGAGTATACGGAAGTGATGAAGGTTCGATCAGCATAATTGACGCAGTTTCGGGTAATGTAACCGAAAATCTCTCAACTGGAGGATTTCCCTCAATAATATGCATCAGGGATAACAAAGCCTATATCGGTGACGGATGGGGACCTGGAGTCTATGTAATCACTACAGGCACGCATGAGGTACTGCATGATTCATCCAATCCGATATTTACCGGCGGCACCGGTTTTGATATAGATTCCGAGGGGAATCTCTTTGTCTCCGACACTATGAATGGTCAGGTACGGGTTTATAACCTTAACGATCAACTCCTGGTATCCTATTCGCTCAGCAACCCCGGCGCGCTTGCTGTAAACGGATGCCTTACGGGGATTGAGATCAGCGATCCGATTCGACCGGCTGGAGCTCTCAGAATCTCCCCATCACCTGCCTCTGCGATCATCACAGTAACCGGAGCAACTCCAGGCGAGAAGATTCTTGTATTCGATCTGTCCGGAAGGTGCATGGAATCATCGATCTCTGATGAATCAGGAACGTCGGTTCTTAGTACCATCAATCTGCCTGAAGGTATTTATACCGTTGTTTCCGGAAGTCTGTCTGCCAGGATTACTGTTCTGCGATGATAACTGTGAAAGCAACATGACTTCTATCCTGATATTCCTGCTGTTCATCTCGACAGCTGATCCCTGGGCTGATGATTCACCCGGGGTATCCTACGGAGAGGGGGCGGGATTCGGGCAGGGCTTCTATCCGGAGAACATACTCGGACCACCCGATCCAAACGCTACATCAACGTATCCCTCCTCCTCGGAATCAGAACTGCTCACACTTGGTAAATATGGTTGGATTGTACTTGAGTTCGTTGACAATATCGTCATTGACGGTGATGGACCGGATTTTTCAGTCTTCGAGAATGTATTCCAGTTCGGCTCCTCTTACTTCAGGGAATGCGCCTTCGTCGAAGTCAGTCAGGACGGTATCAGCTGGGTTATGTTCCCATGGGATTCACAGACTCTTGAAGGACTTGCCGGTGTCTGGCCAACCACTGGAGATGATCCGACAAACCCAGCTGTTTCAGGCGGAGATCAGTTTGATCTTTCCGATATCGATCTGTCCTGGATTAAGTATGTACGACTGACCGACTGTGGTGATGATGTGCAGGATGGGGGGCTGTTCGACCTTGACGCGGTTGTCGCTGTGAACTGGCAGGAAGCAGAAGTCTTCAATCAGAATGATCTCGTCTGTTAACCGAATCCTGTGAATGACTGTCTCAGTGTACAGGTATGGATATCCGGAACGATACAGTTCTATTCAATGAACGGCAGGCTGATATATACTGGGCAGATTCCAGAGGGGCTGAACGAAATAGAGATGGCCGGTTTTCACCAGGGGGTATACATCCTCAGGTTCACCGCGTCGACCGGCCTGGATACTTGTACTCTGTTTTCAATAACAAGATAGGATCAAGGGATAATTCATCTGCATCCTTTCAGTGAATTCGTGAATTCAGCAGTATTAACAGGCTCTTGACATACGCTATCGATACGAGTCTAGTATTATTTGAAAAGTCATATAGAGAGATACTAGGGGTTAATGAATAGCAGAAATTAGAATGAATGATGTTGGAAGAGAGTATATAGACGATCTTACCGGTCTATACAATCGTCGTTTTCTCAATATTAAAGCCATGGAGTATTTCTGTATAGACTGTATGGAAGCTTTCCCCATATCGATTCTTCTGATAGATCTGGACCATTTCAAGAATGTTAACGACACGTATGGCCATTCACTTGGTGATACGGTTCTGAAGGAGTTCTCCTCATTGCTTGAAGATCTTGTCAGAAGCGATGATCTTGTATTCAGATACGGTGGAGATGAGTTCGTCTGTATCCTTCCCCGGACACCTTACGAGCAGGCGGAAAGTATTTCACATAGATTCATCGAGCGATGTCGATTAATGGAATTTTCACGGGTACGTCTTACGATGAGTATAGGGATTGGTTCATTCCCTCGTGATGCAGAGGAGTGGACCGAACTATTCGATATCGCTGATCAGCGCCTTTACAGCGCGAAGAGACATGGTCGCGATAGAGTCGGTGTTCCAGTATGCGGCATGCGTAACCTTACAATTCCCACGAAGGAGATTGTCGGGCGCAGCATCGAGCTTTCCGAGGTAATTCATTATGTTGGACCGTCTTCAGACAATCATGGCGGAGCATTCTTCATCAGCGGTGAGATCGGTGTGGGCAAATCAAGGTTTGCCGGAGAGATCGTCGGTATGGAAAGATTCAGGTCTTACCTATTTCTCGGTAGTATTCTCTCTGCTACCACCAATTCGATTCCCTATTTTCCCTTCCGCGAGATTGTTCGTTCTATAGTCAGAATGGATAACGGATCGTGTCTGAAGGATATCCCTCAGGCATACAGAATAGAACTTGCGAAGATTGTACCGGAGTTGTCGGACAGTATCGGTGAGAGTACCGGTGAAGTGCTTATTGTCGATAAGTATCGTCTTTTCGAGGGAGTCAGAAGACTCCTTGAGAAGCAGGTTGCTGCAAATCCACTGATCATCTCCATCGATAACATCCACTGGGCTGATGAAGGTTCGCTCGAAATTCTCCATTACCTTATCCGAGCGTTTCGGAGCGATCCGATGCTCTTCCTTCTGATTTACCGGATTGAAGAGGCTGACAGTGAGTGTTTTCTGAGGATACTTAACGATATATCACGCGAAGGTCTGTATAGTCGGCTTGAGCTTGAACCCCTCGAAAAGGCTGATGTATCTAGGATGCTCTCATTAATAATTGACAGGATTCCTCCCCTTGAACTCACGGAATACATCTACAGTAAATCTGGAGGGAATCCATTCTTCATCGAGGAGCTGATGAAATCCCTTCACGAGAGGGGTGCTCTATATTGGGGAAATGACGTATGGGAATTCCGTGAGGACAGGGCAGATAGTATTCCTCATTCCATCAGAGATGTTATAGACAGGAAGCTTGACCTTATATCCGCTGAAGCAAGGGATCTCATAGAACATGCTGCTGTAATCGGCCGGGAATTCTATTTCAGCTTCCTGATGGAAATCACTGACTGGAACGAAGGACAGCTCTTCGGGCTGATGGATGAAGCACTGAAGATGGGGCTTATGAAGGAGTACGACGGAGAACGGTTTCTCTTTTCTGAGGACATAATAAAAGAAGTAGTTTACAACGGAATAAACGGAGCTAAACGACAGAGGTTTCATCTGACAATTGCTGAAAAACAACTGGATTCTCACAGGGATCAAGTAGAGCAGGTTGTAGAGGATCTGTCTCTGCATTTCTATCTGGGCGGGGCTATTGAGAGAGCGATAAAATACAGCATTTCAGCCGGTAACAAGGCAAAAGAAGCATATGCCTACAGGGAAGCTGTAGAGTATTACGACAGGGCGATTGAGTGTTTAAATGCAAACGAGGCAGGATGGAACAGGGATAAGATAGAATGCATGATGAATAGAGCAGTAGCGTTAGGTATTCTCGGTGAGAACGAACAGGCGATTCACGAACTTCAGGAAGTAATTAAGCAATCGAGTGAGATATCGGATATTGAACTGGAAGTTGATGGTCTGCTTCATATCTGCAAACCGTATCTCGATACTGCGGAATACGACAGAGCCCTGGAAACAGCTGAAAAAGCTGAAAGGATTTCCAGAGGAATAAACAACATGGAGAAACTAGCGGACTCACTGGATAATTCCGGCCTCTCTTGCTGGCATCTTGGCAGATATCACGATGCTTTGAAATACTACGAACAATCGATAAGAATACTTGAAGAAACGGACGGAAAAAGTGTCAGTCCCTCAACACTTAACAACATAGGTGCAGTCTATTGGAATCTTGGAAAGTATAACAGGGCCATGGACTATTTTAAGCGTTCACTGAAAATAACGGAACAAATAGGTGACTGGAAGACGAATTCAGCGTGCCTGAACAATTGCGGCCTCATATACTGGGGATTCTGTGAGTACAGGAAGGCTCTGGAATACTTCATGCGATCACTTGAAATAACTGAAAGAATCGGTAATAGAAATTCAATTGCCGCTAATCTTAACAACATAGGTAAGGCACATGAGTTTTTCGGCGAATACCACACATCCCTTGAGTTTTTTAATCGCTCTTTGACGATTGCAAAGGAAATAGGCGATCGCAGAACGGAATCTGCCATCCTTGCCAATATGGGTGATATCAATCGGATTCTTGGCAAATTCGAAGAATCTCTCGATTTGATCAGCAATTCACTCATCATCAGAGGAAATACGGGCGATCGCCGGGGGGTTATGGAGTGTTTGATTGGAAAAGGTGACACTCTGGCTATGATGAACAATCTGGAATCCGCCATGGAATGTTATATGCAATCCCGCGAAATAGCCGTTGAGATTGATGCAGTAAGTCAAATAAATGGACTGGATATCAACATTCTATCACTCTATCTTGAGGAGAATAGACTTGAGGGACTGGAAGACGGGATAGCGAATATTCTCCTTTCCCCTTCGGAATCTGTTGGCAAAAGCCTGAAAGGCCAGGCTCATCTACTGGCCGGGAGACTTCATTCAAGAAAACATGATTGGAGGAGGTCAGCAGAATCCTTCGAGAAATCAGCAGTCATTTTTAAAGAGCTTGATGATAGCTATGACCTGGCAATTACGCATTTTTACAAAGGTCAGATGTATGAGGAATCAGGTGACAAACCAGAATCGAAGGAGTGTTATTCCAGGGCTAAAGAGATTTTCACAAGAATTGAAGCGGCCGGATGGTTAAAACGCCTGGAGTAAGCATCACATCGGTAGAAGCAATATGCAATCTCCTCCATACCGGTTTCCGAATGTGTCTTACTATGTTTTGTCTTTGAGCACTTTGCTGATAGCCTCTTGAAGTTCCTTCAGAACGTATGGTTTCTGGATGAATCCGAAAAGATCTATTCCCGCAAATCTCCTTGATACTTCCTGTCTGCTGTAGCCGCTGGAGAGAATGATTCGAACATCTTCCCTTATTCTCTTCATCTCCCGAAAGGCTTGTTCCCCGTCTAAATTGGGCATCGTCAGATCGAGAAGTACGTAATCGATCTCTTCATGCCTTTCGCGGAAAATTTTTACAGCCTGCCTGCCGTCTACAGCCAGGATCACGTTGAGACCCAGCCGTTCAAGCATATGGCTTCCAGTCTTGCGTACTATCTTCTCATCATCAGCGAGGAGAACCGTACCCTGTCCGATCCATTCCAGATGCTCGTTATCTTCCGTCTTCAAGCGTTTGGCGGATTCGTCAGACGCAGGCAGGAGAATTTTGAATGTCGTTCCCATCGAGGGTTTGCTATCGACACTGAGCATTCCTTTGTGGCCGCGCACGATTCCCAGAACAGCTGACAACCCCAGTCCGCGACCGTCAACCTTCGATGAGAAAAACGGGTCGAAAAGTTTTTGTTTCGTTAAGTTATCCATCCCGCACCCGGTATCGGTCACCTCAAGAAAGGCATACTTTCCATCCGGCAAATTCTCGCATGCATGCGTTTCGAATTGGTAAGAACTGTCGTATTGAATAATCCCTGTGGATATCGATATCACTCCGCTGATATTACCTATTGCGTCCGAAGCATTTGTAATCAGGTTCATGATCACCTGTCGGATCTGCGTCGCATCAACCATTATGGTGACAGGATTCTCTGGGAAATTGTACTTCAGAACAGCTTTTTTCATGATTGATGCTTCAAGGATGTGGGACATCTCTCGAACCAGTTCCGAGAGATCGACCACTTCGATTATGGAATGTCCTCTTCCTGAATAGTCAAGCATCTGCTGACAGAGTTCAGCAGCTCGATGGGCAGCCGTTTCAATGTCCTTGATGTACTGACGCACCGGAGATGTCCGGGGAAGATCGAAGAGAGCAAGATCCGCATTACCAAGAACACCTGTAAGCAGATTATTGAAGTCATGAGCGATACCGCCAGCCAGTATTCCAAGACTTTCCAGTTTCTGCGCGTGCAGAATCTGGCGTTCGAGATTCAGCTGCTCCTGCTCGGCACGTTTGCGTCTGAGAACATTTATAATCAGGGCGAGAATCATAAATGACTGCAGCAACACAAAGGCTGATGCTATCCATATAAATGTCTTGTGCCGATAGTATAATGATACAGGTTCGTTTATCACGACTCTTTCAGCCGGCAGATCTGAAAGGGAGATACCGAAGCGTTGTACAACATCAAAATCGAACATCGGAACATTCGGGCTTTCGGTCAGCACTTGAATATCATCCGCCGATTCTCCATTCAGCACTCTGAGAGCCATTAAGGCGGCATGTTCTCCCTGTGCCTCACCACTGATTACAATCCCTCCTATGACGCCGTATCCCACGAACATGTCCCATGCGGTGTATACAGGGGCATTGGAGTTTGCTGTTACAAGTAACGTATACTCCTGATAACTGAACGTTCTTCCTGCCCTGTCCCGATAAAAAGAGAGAAGAATGACCGCTGTTTCATCGGGAAGAGCATGAAGGGATTCGATCAGTTCTTCAGTGGTCAGATTGAACAGCTCAATGAACTCGATTCTGTCAGCGAATACTGGTGAAGCGCTTCTGAAACTCTGCAGATTCCATATACCTGTTGGCGTATTATCGTTCACTACAGCAACGTAGCGTGTTTCCGGACGCAGATCAAGCGCCAGTTCAATCGTTCCGGTCAGATCCATTGCTTCGGCCACACCCGTTATTCCCTGAACACCCTCGATCCTTGCTTCGGTGTAGTTATTCAGTCCGCAGAAGACGATTGGCACTTCCCGAAAGAGTAAATCGCGCCTGGGCAGCAGGAAGTTCAGCGCATTGTCATCGGTGGTAATGATGAGATCGAAGTGCTTATCCTTGTACTTGGTAACGTACAGCTGTTCCAATTGGGGAAACATGATCTCAGGCAAGTATACTTTCGTGTCCATATACTCTATGTGAACATCGATCTCAAAATCCGCTTTCTCCAGGATAGAGCGCAATCCCACTGAGATACTTTCTGTCCAAATAAACCCCGGATGATAAGAATGAAGGATCAGAACGCTTGGTATTTCGCTTTCGAGAATTGTTGATGGTGAGGACGCAGTATAGCCAGGTAATACTGTAGTTATAATGAACAGCAATATCTTAAACGATTTGTTTTTCAAAAGACGTATTGGTACGGATGTCATTAAGTAAACTCCGTGCGTAACAGAAGCAATTTACCGGAAACCGGTTCTTCCCATCGAGTCAGACCAGATTCTCTATAATATCCTGCTTGTTCAGTAAGTCAAGATATCCGAATAACATGAGTTTTTTCAAGAAGAGGACTTGATCCAACTCCAAACCTCTGTTTCTTACTTGCCAATGTCAGTTGTTTCAAGTATTTCTAAAACTCTTCAATCAGCAGTCAGATTGTCACTCGAGCAGACAACGGAGGTAGATCATGGTGAAACGCAAGGTAAAACCTGAACGTGACATAGAGAAGGATTATTCTGCGAAACAGATGGTTGCGAAGATAAGACGCCTTGCGGATTGTATCGAGCAGGGCAGGAGATTTCGTATACAGATTGCAGGTGAAGCCATCAACGTACCCGCTGATGCTACATTCAACATCGAACATGAGAGGGAGGGTGCAGAAGAAGAAATAGAGTTTCAGATCAAATGGAGTAACAACACATAGCATCTGACTTTCCCCCGGTGAGCGGCATTTGTTGATCAGGGCAGCGTAAACTTGTGGACTGATAATCATGTCATTCAAGAACTGATTACTTGACAAGAATTAATGCATGTATTATTCTATTTCAGTAAATACTGAATTAGAAGAAAATAGAGAAGGAGATGGAGATTGAAAGGACTCGATATAGTATCTGATTTCAGTAAACTTCAATTACTTAGTAACAAGTATGCATTCCAGATACTGAAAGAACTGCAGAAAATGCCCCAATCGGGTGTTCAGCTTGCCGAGAGGCTTGGCATGAAGACACCAAGAGTCATCTACTACTTGAAGAAACTTGAAGTATCCGGTTTCGTCCGACAGGTACCACTCAAGCCTGTACGTGGAAATCGTGAGAAGTTCTACTGTGCAGTAGCTCAGAATTTCATTCTATCAGCCGGGCTTGATGAAACGATCGAACCTGAGAAAGAAATACACACCAGCTTCAATAACTCGTACATTGAATTCTTCCTCAAGCGTGATCTTGATCTTGATCTGAACGAGTTCGCCAGAGTTGTTCTTTCTGAGTACCTGTCAATACAGCCCGAGGAAAATGTTGTTATATCTTTCCAGGAACAGAACATAGGTATCTATTTGAAAATTGTCACACATCTGCGTCGTATCGGAGCACATTACAGAACACTTGTCAGTGATCCTCTACTATCAAGAGAAATGCTTTTCGACCTTCCCGAAAGGCAGGTAGAAATCTTCTATGAAGGCATTGCTGAGTCGGTGAACTGGGCAGATGCCTGGATCGATCTGAAACGATCGGTGATTCTGGATAAAGAAGGAATCTCGAAAGAGAGACTTGATTTCGTTACGGGAATACGAAGACAGTCTATGATCGGTATCAACGAGAGACCGGGTATGAGAGCATTAATAATATCCATACCTAAATTTGAAGAAGGGTTTCACACGGACCCTGATGCACTTGAAAAACTGACAATGTTCTGGAAAGCAGCTTCAGTGAGTGCCAGTGAATTCAGTGTTGCCCGGGATCTTGCAGAAAGAATACGCAAATTCACGACTTTCAGTGTTCACACCGGTCAGGACAATGTTATAAATGTTTCAGTGGATCCGGATAAGTATTTCATAGATGCAGGACCTTATTCTTCATCGAGAATCAATAAAGTGTTTTGTATTCCATCCGGAGAAATTACATTCGTTCCGCATTTATCCGATCTGTCAGGAAGCATATACATGGATTACTGCGAACTGGATAATGCGGAGGCAAGGGGAATTTATCTGCATGTGGAAAACGGCATCGTTACAGACTGTCGGATTGAAAGCGGCGATAATCGACTGGAAGAGTACTTCAGGACATCTGACCCTCAGGAAAAAACCATAAGTCAGGTCGGTTTCGGACTGAATTCCGCGATCAGATCGGTATCATGCATCCCTAAACTCGGAACCAAAGCATTGGGGAGTTTTCACATTACTTTCGGAGACAATCGAGCAATTGGAGGAGATATCACAGGGTACACAACCTGGGATATCATTGCCGAGAAACCCAAGGTGACCTGTAACAGTGAAATTATATTAGATAATGGTATTTTTAGTATATAATTTGTACTAAGGGATAAGGAGTTGCCATGAAATCTTATCGAATAATCGCACAGAATCCATTAACAATACTGTTTGTGATGATGTTCGTATTTTTCCTCGATGCTCACGCTTCAGTCTCTCTTGATGCTCACTCTCCAGCCGGTGGAGTGTGTTCTTACTATTCCGATGATCTGCTCGAACTGGAATCTCCTGTTCCAGGCCCGTTAACTGCACCGGTACAGATGCCCAACTGGCCCATAAATATAGGATGGATTTCTCCTTATCCAGCATCCGGCGTCAGTATTGCTGATCTATTCGGAGATGGTCTCCCTGAGATCATATGTGGTTCCTCGAACGGTGTTTTCCATGTCATGGACTATCAGGGTAATAATCTTCCCGGATGGCCAAAGACCGGATTGGGAAAAATACGAGCCAAGGTGGCCGTCGGTGATATTGACGCCGCTTATCCCGGTCTGGAAATAGTCGCCGTTGCGGAAACCAGCATGATGTATGTCTGGCATAATGACGGAACTCCGGCTCCCGGATGGCCACAGGCGACAGGTTCAGTCGGACACCTCAGAGCACCTGTAATTTTCGACGTAGACGGTGATGGAGATCTCGAGATAATACTCGGGAAAGGTGAAGTCTGCGTTTACAACCATGACGGAACGATATATCCCGGCTGGCCTCAATCGATAGGCTCCGTTGCGACGCCCTCAGTGGCGGATGTTGATAACGATGGAGTGGTTGAGATATGTGCGGTTTCATACAATTCAATATACCTCTGGGATAAGGATGGTAATCCGGAACCGGGTTGGCCCTTGCTGAATGTTGCCGGTGCAGCGAGTTACGCTCAACCTGTACTCGCGGATCTTGATTGTGATGGCGACCTGGAAATTATTCATGCGCATTACGATCAGTGGAGTGTACCTTCACAAAACCATAT
>JAUVEU010000112.1 GCA_030594645.1 Candidatus Aegiribacteria sp. | reverse complement strand
GAACTCACAACTTCTATTTTTGCAGCATTTTGCCTTATTGCTTCGAGTGTATCATACTCAATTTCAAAATCAAATCGAGCGGCAAAACGAACCGCTCCGAGTCTTATGTCAGATGCGATAGTCGGCGCGAGGCTGTCAGAGAGGCTTGAAAACTCATGAAAAAGACTGTCTGCCAGAACAGGATGGTTCAGGAAAGAGGTTCCTGTGTAAAACAGCAGAATCTGAAGGATTCTCTCTCTTTTAAGACCTGTCATTGTTTCGAAAATGTCTTCATTTTCGATCAATCCAACCCATTGAAGATAGCATGCTTCTGTCCCATTACTGAGCGGAGCCAGAAGGAAAGTCTGCATACGGTAGCTTGCTCTGTTGTGAGCATGAAGTCTCCATGCGGTTCTCATTGAAACCAGTGCGGCGTTCGGATCGCCCAGATTTGTCCGGATAAGCACAGTATTATGATTCACCTCAGCGTAATTCGGAGCCCTTTTCTTAAGAGAATCGTACGCGGCAAGGCCAAGATTCACATAGCGATCCGCTTCATCCAGATCATAAGGAACTCTTCCGTTCGTCTGCATAATGCTTATCATCGGAGTTGATAGCGGTTTGCTCAGCAAAGCTCTTGTGACATACGCGCTTCCTAGAGCGTACCACCCGCCCAGTTCATCAGGATTCGTCTCGACACATCGCAAACACCATGAGATTGAACTGTCCGCCAGCTGAACGGCTGTATCATAGTAATACAGAGCCCTTCTTGCGTCTTCATCATTCCTGGAGAAGTTCCAGTCGGAAGCGGAATTCACAGCATCATTCATTGCCGGCTGGATCTTTGTCAGATACATATCCTTGCCTATGAAAAGCTGACGTCCGGATTGCATTGAAGAAATGTAATACGGAAAAGCAATGAATCCCAGAATAACAGCAGTGGTGGACAGAAGGATAACAATACCGATTTTTGCTTTTCCTTTCATCATAGTCCATCTTGCCGGGATAGATGCAAGAATAAGTCCGCACAGTACAGCAAGGAGCATCGCGGACGGCGGCCACCGAAGAGCCACTGAAACAGTTGCTTCCGACAGGAGAGCTATAACACCTCCGTAAAGTCCCAGTACCGTCCAGTCCTCACTGCAGGAAGGTAAATCATCCGAAGCCGGGGCGTGGGTTTTCCTTTTCAAATGCAATGCTCTGATAAAGAAATAAGCAACCGTCATGCATAATAGAAATCCGATAATACCGATATCCACAAGGATTTCAAGGTACTCGCAATGCGCGTGCAGTGTATTATGACTTACTCCAAGATTAAAATACTCAGGATTCCTGAATTGTGGAAACAGTATCTGAAAGGATCCCGGCCCCTGGCCGAATAAAGGGTTCATGGCAATAATGGATAGAGAGCCGGACCAGATAAGCTTTCGAACCTGCAGGGTTCCGCCGCTCTCTGTATCTGTAAGTTCTTCCATCCTGTTCTCCATAAATGATATAGAGGCGACAATCAGAACGAACAGTAATAGAATCACCAGAATCAATCGACGTTTATTTTTCCATATGAAAGGTGCAAGCGGTACAAGAGCAGCAACGGCAAACAAACCTATCAGACTTCCGCGAGTCTTGCTTGCAATCAATGCACCGGTGCAGAGTAAAGCAAAAAGAAGCACAATGGGAATTCGGATCTTTCCTAGTCTTTCTCTTCCAAGCAGGAACCCTGCGCCAACCGGAAGCATAGCTACAGCAAAACTTCCCAGAAGATTCGCATTACCCAGAGTTCCGGAGCTCCTTGCCTGCAAAGTCAATCCGCTATCCCAGGGGAATATTATGAAGCCGAGAGATTGAAGTACAGCATATACCGACAGGAGAGCGGTAGAACTGACGAGAATCCATAAAACTATATCCCTGCTGGATTTCGTAAACGTCAAAGCTATTACGGCAACCAGTCCGCCAAGAGCGGCAAGACTGTATATCATCTTCATGGCATTTACAGATCCGGATCCTGTATAGAACCTGAAGATCACCCATCCAATCAGAATAACGAAGGACAGACATAATGGAAGAGGAAGTCTGTTCGCCGCAATTTTTCTTCCGGAAATCAGAGCAATAGCAGCGACGGACAAAGCCAGAGCCGATCCGGCGATTGCAACCTGTTCCTTTATGAGAATGCTGCTTCTGCTGTTCGTGTAAATCAGAAAAATAGATCCCAGAATCGTCAGTCCAACGATTACTGTGATTACTGATCTGGGAATCTCTTTCATTCTTTTCTTCTATTCTCTGCGCGGTTGATAAAAAATGAAAGAAGCCCGATAAGCCCGAGAGCGTGCGTCAGAACCAATACAGCCTGATAAGGTTTAAGCGTAGGGAGAAGAAGGGCCAGAATTCCCATAAGGATTGCAATCACGATCAATACCTTTACTGCCTGGCTGTGCGAGAGTCCAATTCTCATAAGACGGTGAGCAAGATGATTCCTGTCCGCGGTGAAGAAAGGTTTGCCTGTCTTCCTTCTGTAATTCAGTACAAACACGGTATCAACCAGCGGGATAGAAAGCACAAGCAGGGGTGCAAGCACAGCTATCTCACGAATGGATCCCTCAGGCGTGTAAACACCAAGGATAGCGATGATACCCAGCACGAAACCAAGCATGTTACTTCCACAGTCTCCCATGAATATAGACGCAGGGTTATAGTTGAAGATCAGAAAACCAGCTGAAGCTCCGGCAAGCGCGGCGCTTATGAAAGCAACAGGATAATTGCCTGATAGCAGATTGATAATCATGAAGAATATCGCGGCAACGGCACTCGATCCTGCTGCAAGTCCGTCAGCATGATCAAGAAGATTCAGAGAATTCGTAATTCCTACAAGCCATAATACCGTAAGCGGAGCTGCAAGCCAGGCAAAACTGCTGCCTGTCAGGAATAAATTGAGCAGGGTTCCCTTAACAACAAAAATGAATCCCACAATAAGCGCGGCAACTGTGTGAAACACCAGTTTAAGAACAGGAGATAGCCCGAGTATATCATCCACAAGCCCAACAAACGCCATCAATCCACCACCAAGGGCAACAAGCAGGCAGAGTGGTTTCCAGCCAAGAGAAGCTACATCACCGGCTGGTTCTTTCACGATAATCATGCCTGCTATAAGAACAATGCCAAATGCGAGATAGATCGAAAGCCCTCCGAGCAGGGGTGTGGTGAGCAGATGTTTTTTCCTGAATCCGGGTTTGTCAACAATATTGGTTTTTAAGGCTATACGCCTTACAGCGGGAGTTAGAATCGCGCTTAAAGTAAGAGTTCCAAGAAATGCAATACCAATTATACTGAATTGCATATTTCACCAGCTCTCAGAGAATAACCGGAACCGACACACTTACACTCATGGACATGCACTCTCTGGTGCGTGTCCACAAAGAACATGACGCTCTGCTGCGTGTCCTTCATATACTCTGCCTTTTGCTCTGATACCTGAATAAGATGCAGATCATACATCAACCTTTACCCGGATGCCGTTAGAATCAAATAGATGACTTCTACTGATATCAATCGAAAATTTGAGAGTCTCTCCGGGGACAGCCTGAACTTTAGGACCACATCTTACTGTAAACTGCCTTCCGGCGAATTTCATGTAAATAATATTCTCATTTCCAAGAGTTTCAAGAACCTCTACACGACCCTCAAGTGGAGCATCAGCAGCAGGATAAATATCTTCAGGTCTGATTCCAAACGTATATTTTCCATCAGGCACATCAGAATAAATTGAGGCCTGAATAAGATCATCACCCGAATGCAGCACTGAGTTCTCAAGACTTACTGGAAGGAAATTCATTGCCGGACTGCCGATGAATCCAGCAACAAAGCTGTTCTCAGGGAAATCGTACAGATCAAGAGGTGAAGCGATCTGCTGAATATAGCCGTCCTTCAGGACAACTATCCTGTCTCCCAGAGTCATTGCTTCTGCCTGATCATGTGTTACGTAAATCATCGTTGCTTTGAGCCTGGTGTGGAGTCGGCTTAATTCGTTTCGCATCTGCACTCTAAGTTTAGCGTCAAGATTGGAAAGGGGTTCATCAAAAAGAAACACGGATGGGTGCCTGACAATCGCTCTGCCAACCGCAACTCTCTGGCGCTGACCACCTGAAAGCTCTCTGGGCTTCCGATGAAGATAATCTGAAATACCAAGTATTTCCGCTGTTTCCTGAACATTTGCGTTGATAAGCTCTTTCGACATCTTCTTCATTCTCAGAGAAAAGGCCATATTATCAAATACCGTCATATGAGGATACAGAGCATAATTCTGGAAAACCATCGCAATATCCCTGTCCTGCGGCTTCTTATCTGTGACAGGCTGATCGTTTATGAAAAGTTCTCCTGTTGTGGGCTCTTCCAGTCCTGCAAGTAATCTGAGAGTTGTTGATTTGCCGCACCCGCTGGGTCCTACAAGGGCAAGTAATTCGCCGTCTTCAACCTCCAGACTGAATTCCGCCAGTGCAAGGATATCTTTCTGATAGACTTTACTGATTCCCTCAAATCTCACCGATGCCAAAAGTTACTTCCTTTCAAGACTGCTCAGTCATAAATCAGAATGACAGATACTACCTGATCTCTGAAGGCTGCAGTTTCGGGATTCTCGAGGTCTCTGATCCACCTGTGCCCGTTAACTAAGAATACATACCTGTATGAACCAGGAGCTAATTCACTGATATCCACAGTCCAGAACCCATTCTCCTGTTTTTTCATTCTGCCGATCAATGGATCTACTATACTTCCGGCGCTTTCAATTCCTCCCCATTCGTTCCAGTCCGAAAGAACCTGTACAGAGATTGCGCCGGGCATCCAGAATAAGAGCTGTTCCCCCTGTTCCTGTGGCTTTTCCATCGGAATGAAGAAAGAACATCCTGAAATAAGGACAGTCTGAATCACAATCAGCAATACTATTCGCTTATATATCATTGCAGAAGCCCTCTCAGGTTTATTGAAAGAGTCACATCACTTCCCTGTTCCCAGTGTATTCCGATCAGACCCGACACCGGCCCGAGGGCTGTCGAAATATCCAACCTGCATGCGGGATCCAGACTGCCGTCAACATCTGCTGAAACGGTCAACTCCGCGGATACATCCTCCCTTGGCGTACACGATGCCATTCCGGTCAATCTTGTACTGTCTTCCAGGATCTCCATTCTCATTCCCGCTGAAGAAAAGGAATCTGCTGTACCAGCTCCAAACGCTGCTCTGTAATCTCCATCAGCGTAAGCGTCAAACTCCATATCCCAGGTGACCGACGCTTCGGATACCATTGATGCGATCACTGATACCCCGCTGAGACTATCACTTTCAAGATCAAGCATACCGATAATTCCCGCACCGGCAATGTACCTTACGGATCTGAGGTATGCTCCCAGTTTGAGCAATCTCTGGCCAGGCACAAAGGCATCTCCGGGAGCTGAAAATTCCTCTCCGGCAAAAGCAATAGCAGGAACAACTTCAATCTCTCCCAGATCTGTTGTGAATGTTCTGAAATCACGAATTTCCCCGGTAACTGCCCATCTGCCCTTCTCGCCTTCAGCTCCTGCGATTACCACCCATGGTTTGAAATATCTGAAATCACTTCTGATCAATAGAGCATTCAATACAATGTTATCATCCAGCGGAGACTCCGCGGAATGATATTGTACCCGTGAGTACGCGAAGCCTGCAAATCCCATCCAGGGTGATTTGATATTCAATTGAGTCAGTGTATCAGCACCTGTCTGCTGAATTGAATATTCGCCATTGAATCCCAGAATTCCACCGATTGAGAAACCGTATCCATGCAGAGAATCAATATCAACCCATCCCCATTCAACCAGCGGATTACTGAGACCCGGAATAAATGGCTGTCTGTCGTGCAGATACAGACCCGCTCCAACCCATGGAGTACCTGGCCATTTCACCTCTGCTCTGGCTCTGCGAAAGACAAATGTATCTGCAGAGTCATTTTTAAGCGCACCTGTGACAAGAAAATCTACTTCCTGGGATTCAGCCATTACGCTGAGTGCCGCATCCACATCGGTACTGTCAATTACAGGATGATGACCGGCCCACCTTCCGTTTCCGGTTGCCGACACAAGACATTTCCAGCCCATAGTCCAGCCTTCGGGCATTAAACCGGCATCCATGGAATCGGGAGACACCGACAGCAGTACCAGCATGACAGCAGCAAGAGCGCTCATTGGAATCCTCCGGGAGAAAATGATATACCAAGAACCTGTCGATTATCATGATTATCGAGCATGACTGCCCAGTCAACTCTGAAGGATCGTAAGTAAGCCGAAAGACCGGCATTCCACGATGATCCATCTGAACCGGTTCTGACAGAAAGCCAGTCATTGATGGAAAGATCAAAGCCGAATGAAGGTTTGCTTTCTGTTACTGAGAAATGTCCTCGGAATCCTCTGTGAAATACCGTTGAAATACCGTAACCGATCTTCCGATCGCGAAGTTTATCTCCGAATATTCTCAGGTTCGAAAAATTTACGCCTACGGCTACAGTCGGAAATACCGAGAATTGAAGTCCCATAGAAGCTGAAAGCATATTCCCAGGCTCTGTTTCATCAGTCAAAGCATATCCAAGTGACGCTCCAACAGAGATGCTGGGTCCGAAAACACCTTCCATGAATCCCACTGGATCTCCACGAAGTGTTTCAGCAACACTCAGAGATGCGTCGAGTGTATCAGGTTCTGATCCGGATCGGGTCCATCCCAGT
>JAUVEU010000065.1 GCA_030594645.1 Candidatus Aegiribacteria sp. | reverse complement strand
AAGACCATAAATGCTTGATGATAGGGTCAGGTCTTGCATTTAAGCATTTATTACCATCTTTGATTACATGAAGACCATAAATGCTTGATGATAGGGTCAGGTCTTGCATTTAAGCATTTATTACCATCTTTGATTACATGAAGACCATAAATGCTTGAATGCAAGACCTGACCCTAGAACAAGTCGAAGTTCAGCGCAGTAGTGAAGCTGCTATTGAATTTTTCCCAGGAAGGCACCTCGGGATTTCTTGTGTAATCAACCAGGTAACCAATAGTGATATATAGTGGATTCCATGTTCTTAAAGCTACTGAGATAGTCCCGTGGGAAATGAAATTGTCCGGATCATCAGGTGGAAAGAACAGGTCTCCGGAGATTCCAGCCTCTCTAATGAATGTGTGAGGTTTCCGGTACCATAAACCTGTTGAGATGTAAACCGAGAAAGTGTTTGAGTATTGCGGATCATCATGGGATAACCACTTTGCATTAACGGATCCGAGCCCGAATTCCGGCGAGAACCAGAACCAGGATGAGATTCGCTTCTGCCACCCGCCTGCAACGTATGAACTTATCTGCCATGGGCGAACCGTATACCTCTGCCTGTCCCAGAACGAACTCATTGTAAGATAGTAGTCATCACTCAGCCAGTAATCAAACTCGATTGAAGCCCATCCAGTCTCCGTATTCAGCGTATCGATCCGAATACTCCTGATCTCTTCCCAGTTTATCGTTCTTCCTCCAAATCCGACCTTAATCAAGGAACCTCTTCTGTCAAAACGGTAGGAGAGTGATGCGCTGCCACCGCATTCAAGAAAAGACTGAGTACCCTTTTCAACTGAAAGATCAACCGAAGCGGAAGCGCTGAATCCCAGAAGGGTCTCCGCTATTATTTCCGGATCGTATGAATCTCCTGCGATTGTTTTTAAACGACTTCTTGCATCGATATTAAAAGGGTCAAGCTCTAGAGTCCTCAGGAAGTAATCAACAGCTTCAACAGTTCTCGCTTCCTTCTCCGCGATGTTTCCAAGATAATTCAAGGCATGAATTGAAAAGGGATCCAGATTCAGCAAAGCAAGAAAAACCTTCTCCGACTCGTTCAGATTATCCTGCTCAAACAGCGCCTCTCCAAGTATTCCCAGAATTTCCATACTGTCAATTGAAACAGCCAGAGCCCTGCCGGAAGCTGAAACAACTGCGGAATACTCTCCGAGATATAAGTAGGTTTCTGAGATATCTATCAGAAGATTATCATCTGTAAGTGTTCTCTCCGCCCTTACCACAGCTACCAGCGCAACATCAGGTCTTACAGTACACTGATCACGGGCAAGATTCATATACGCTCCGGGATTCGCCTGAAGAAGTATTCTCTCCAGACTGTCTGGCTTGATTTCTGATCCTGTCTCATCCGCCAGAAGAATGTATTCGGCAAGCGCCAGCACTCCGGAGGAGGTTTCTGTATTCATTATGCTCCGAAATTCATCAAGAGCTTTGTTCTGTCTTCCAACATCCCGAAACAGGCGTCCCAGCTGCAGCCGCGCTGGAAGGAAATTTGAATCGAGCTCAGCCGCTCTGGCATAGCAATTCAGCGCTGTGAGCGTATCGCTCTGTCTTTCAAGAAGGTTACCGAGAAGAAACCAGCCGAATACACCGGTTGAGTCCAGTTGTATTGATTTATGAAACGCATCCTCCGCTTCTTCGATAGAAGATGATCGGTTTTCCATCAGAACCAATCCTGTAGCTGCCCAGAAAAGGGGGGACAGTGAATCATAGGGAGTAGATGCTTCAATGTTCAGAAGATCGATCTCCGAAATTCCGCTGAGTGTTCCTGATATAAGAAGGGCTGACATGACTTCCGTATTGCTGGAATCCGCATTGGCAAGTGAAGCTGCTTCTTCTGCAGAGTTATGCCAGTTGCCCTTTGAACAGTGTGAATACCAAAGGCTGAGGTCAGGTGACATCAGTGCCAGAACGCCAAGCAGTATCATTCCGTACATCAGAAAACCCTCAGATTCAATCGAGAGTAAAACTCGGTATTGTACTTATCCCAGTATCTGTAAGCAGGTGTTCTTGTATAATTGACGGTGTAACCAACACTGAGTGAAAGTGGATTCCACATATCGAAAGTCACCTCCGCGAGACCGTTCATCAGTGTATTCTCAGAATCATCCGGTGGCAGGTAGAAATCTCCCCACAACCAGAGAGTCGGCAAATTGGAATCCTGTCCGCTGATCCAGAATGCCAGTGAACCGTACAAAGTCGTCCTGTCAGTTCTCTCATTTTCCAGACCTGACGCCCAATGAGTGTTTACCTGACCGATTCCGAGCCCTGGAGATATCCATAACCAGTCGGTTGCCCACCTCGTATAGTCAAAAGACAGGTATGAACTAATCTGCCACGGTCTGACAGTTCCCGGCTGCCTGTCCCAGCTGCTGTTTGCATTGACCGAGAAATAATCTGACAGAATACGTTCTATCGAGAAAGCCAGCATTGCCCAGGAATAATCATTCGCATATTCCTTTGACGTCTCAATGAAACTGTACTCCGTCTCAAGAGAAACAGAACTCCCTCTGGAGTCATACTCGTATGATGTCAGGCTGCTGAAGGAATAGTTTCTTTCACGTACATTACCATTATCAATCCGCACATCAGCAGAAATAGTAACATTGAAACGCCCTGATTCCCTTCTGTTCCATTCAGCATCAAACCCTGTATCTGTAATGGCTCTTACTCTTGTTTCGGCATAATCATATCCCGGCGATATACTCAATGCCTGAAAATAGTAATCCAGCGCTTTATCAGAATATCCTTTCTGCTCGAACGCCAGCCCCAGGTATGAGTATATCCATGGAGATGACGGATCAAGATCCAGGGATTTTTCAAGTGCTGCTATAGCTTCATCATAATTATCACTAAAAAGATACGCCTCTCCAAGGCCGCTCCAGCCGCTGAAAGAAAGACTGTCAAGCTCAATAACCTTCTTGTACTTTTCTGCAGCGGCTTCTTCCTGATCTGATTCAAACAGGTAGTAACCCCAGTCCAGCCAGATATCCGGATTATCCGGAGCGAGGACCGTTGCAGCAGCGAAGCAGGATTCAGCAGCGACAGGTTCATCAAGACTGCTGTAGAACCCGGCCAGAGAAGACCATAGCTCGGAATCACCATCAAAACCTTTTTCGGAAGCTCGTTGAGCCAACCGCAGAGCTTTTTCAGGAGAAACAATCGAATATGACCAGGCTAGATCAATCCAGGCGGACGGATATTGATCAGCAAGAATATTCATCATGCTGTCAGCTTCATCAAAACTCCCCTTACTCTCAAGGAGAAGAACTCTTTCACACATGGCGGTGCTTTCGTCCCCTCCGGCTTCCAAAAACCTGTCCCATAATTTCATTGCTTCTCCAGCGTTACCTGACTCCGCCTCAAGCGGGGCAAGTCGTTGAAATCCGAACAGGTACGTTGAATCGACTAGAATAGCGTTTCTATAACAAACGATGGCGCTATCCGTGTCCTCAAGCTGTTCCAGAACATACCCCAGCTCACCGAGAAGCCATGATCCGGGTTCCGTGGCATCTACCGCAAGCTGATACCACTCTGCCGCAGACTCGAGATCTCCACTCTCCTCGAAGAGAAGCCCTCTCTGCTCCCACGCCCAGAGGTATTCCGGGTCTGTCTTTATTCCGTTTTCGTACGCTTCGCCGGCTTCCTCAGGTCTTCCAAGGTTCTCAAGTACTATTCCGAGTTCTCCCCATGTCCATGTATTCAAGGAATCAATTTTAAGAACAGAACGGTAAGCCGATTCAGCAGCACTGTATCTTCCCAGGTCCTCGAAAAGAAGCCCCAGTTCAATCCAGCCATCAATATGAAATGGATCCGATTTTACACAGGCGTTGTACCAATGAATGGCTTCATTGGAATTTCCCGTGCTTTCGAATACCGAACCCAGTCTGTACATAGCGAATACATAGTCCGGATTCATATCGATACCATCCATGTAGCTTTGAATGGCACCATCGAGATTTCCAACCATTTCCAGGCATAGACCAATCTCGCCAAAACACCAGTAATCCTCCGGATCCCGTACAAGAAGATCCCTGAACGCTTTCACTGCGAGTCCGTAATACCCCTGTTCCTCAAAAAGAAGTCCCAGATTAAGAAGAGCTTCTGTATCATCAGGATAAAGATCTGCGATTTTTCTATATACATTTTCCGCAGACTCATACCTGCCTTCCACTTCCATCACCCAGCCCGCCTCAAGCAGGAGCAGACGATTATCCGGCCACATTTCCAGTGCAGCAGTCAAACAATCGAACGCCTTCTCATATTCCAGCTGATATTCAAGAACAGTCGCAGTCTCAAGCCAAAGAGATATCCAGGATGAATCTATGTCCATAGCTCTGTTCAATTCTATGGAGGCTTCTTCATACTCTTCATGAAAAACCAGGCAATGAGCTTTTCCGACAATGGCAGGGATAAAAGTCGAATCGAGATCCAGCGCTTTCTCAAAACTGTTCAAAGCCATTTCAACATCGTCCAGGATAATAGATCTGCCCAGCGCTGCCCATGCCATCCCTGAAAGCGAATCCAGATCAAGCGCGTTTTCAGCAAACTCCATGGCTTCCGGGATGTTTCCGATAACAGCTTCTGAAAAAGAGAGTGCAGCCCACGCATCCGAATCAGAAGAATCTGCTTCTACAGAAAGAAGAGCCTGGTCACGGGAGCTTTCCCATTCGCCGGATGAAAATTCCTCCTGCCACCCTGCTATGCTTCCGATGATCAGAAAGGAAAGAAAAAATATCTGCAAATCATCCTCCTGCTATCGAAATAATCAGGCCGGATAATCCAAGCACCCAGCAATACCAGGCAAATATCGAGAACTTTCCTTTAGATAGGAATGAAAGCAAAATTCTCAGCGCAAGATATCCGGTAACAGCTGAAACCACCAGACCAACAATTATCAGAGGCAGTTCTATACCACTTTTCCCCAGATCACTCAGCTTCAGTACAGCAGCGCCAGCAATCGCAGGTATGGAAAGAAGGAAGGAAAACCGTGCTGCTTTTTCCTTTCTGATACCGGCGAACAGCCCTGTTGAAATTGTAATACCGGAACGGGAAATTCCAGGAAGAAGGGCAACAGCCTGCGCAAGCCCTATAGCAAGACTGCCGATAATCGGTGGATTTTCTCTTCTGCCTCGCTTCGCGAATGCTGACCTTGTTGAGAACAGAATACAACCCGTAACAATGAGCATAATTGAAACCACAAGCGGCCTGTCAAAAAGCTGCTCGACTGAATCTGCCAGCAGGAATCCGACCGCTGCTGCCGGTATCGATCCCAGAATCAGCAGACCTGCGAGAGCAAGGGATTCCTTCTGTTTCCTGAAAACCCCTGAAACAAGACCGACAAGATCTTTCCAGTAAACGGCAAGAACCGCCATAAGTGTTCCGACATGAACAACTACCTCAAAAATAATATCACCGGCCGGAACATTCATGACTGTCCCGGCAAGGGCTAGATGCCCTGAACTCGAAACGGGCAGGAATTCCGTAATTCCCTGAATAATAGCAAGAATTATTACTGTCAGCAGAGTCATTCTTCCAAAAACTCTCTGTGAAGAGCCCTGAGAGCACAGTCTCTCTGATCCAGCATAACAAGTGCGGAGATGGTTGCATGAGAATCAACGGTCTGAAGCATATCGATACCGGCCTGATCCAGCGCGGAGGAAAATCTTGCCATAACTCCTTTAATTCCATGCATCCCCGCGCCGACTATCGATACTTTCGAACAAGGGGAAACCGTTTCAAACTCGATCATGTTTTTACTCAGAACTTCAGATACCGTTCCACTCTCCTCACAGAGAACCGTAAACATCGCTATGGAGCCGAACACACTGAACATGTCCATTGAAACGGAAGCTTCCGCCACGAGTCTGAATGCTTTCGAGTAAAACCCATGCAGAGTTGCTTCATCGATTTTTCTGATTCTATACTGTGTCACATCAGGACCGGATGCGACACCTGTAATGTACTTTCCGCTATGAAAAACAAATGGTTCTATCTCTGTGACTCGCTTACCGGTGGAATGAGACATAATATTAATCTTCACTCCCGCTTTTCCGGCGATTTCCGAAGCTCTGGGATGTACAACCTCCGCTCCCTGCCAGCCTAGCTGACTCAAATCTTCATAACTGATTCTTTCCACACTTATGACTCCGGAAACTTTATCCGGATCTGCCGTGAACACTGAATCTATTTTCTTGTACAACAGCACTTCGTCAGCATCAAGAGCTGCGGCCAGCGCAATTGCGGTTATATCGCTTCCTCCCCTGCCAAGAGTAGAAACCATTCCGTTACTTCCCATTCCCTGAAAACCGGCAACGACAATACAGTCGTACTCCTCTAGAGCCATCTGGAGTACTCTCCTGTCAATCGACTCCAATTTTGAATCACAATTCCTACCATCAGTTCTCAGACCTGCGTTCCAACCGGTTACTGCCCTCGCTGACACCCCTTCAAACCTGAGCATATCAGCCATAACGGTAGCAGAGATTATTTCACCGGTAGCCATAAGACAGGCTTTCTCCGGTTTTGATGGAGAAGAAACCATTTCAAGAAGGGTATCGGTAGAATAGGGATCACCCTTTCTTCCCATCGCGGATACAATTACAATGAGTCTATCATGTTTCGTCAATTGCAGGATGCAATGTCGCAGGGATGTCTTTCTATCCTCACAGGAGGCAAGACAGGTTCCTCCGAACTTCATCACGCATAGTCTATTCACTTCTGTCTCCCCCTGCAGCTGCGTTCATTAATTCCATCTTTTTCTTAACCGGTATCATTCCGGAAAACTTTCATTCTTGAGTAATCCGTTCCTTTTAAGTATACTGTTGCCCGGATTTTAAACATACTACCGCCAGACCAGTTAATGAATCAGGAGTCTTTGTGGAATCTACCAAAGTATGCATGGTGGTCAAAAACCAGCTCTGGAATGATGCGAGAGTTAAAAAGGAAGCAATCAGTCTTTCAGAAGCAGGTTTCAGTGTCACCATCATTGCCGGAGCGGAAGAGGGTTGTCCGACTGAGGAAATCTGGAAGAACATTCGGATACTCAGACCGCCAAAGGATTCTACCCGCCGAAACGTGCTTCGAGAAAAAGTGATAGGTGCATCTTCAAAAGAGAATAACTCTCTGAAGAGCAGGGTTATTAAACTCCTTCGCCGCAATCGCTTCAGAAGATTCATGACTGATCTGAAAAGGGCTGTTCCATGGGAATACAGACTCTACAGAGCAGCGCTTTCGACCGGTGCGGATATATTTCACGCAAACGACCTGGATACCCTTTTCATTTGCGCAAAAGCTGCAGGAAAGCTCGGAGCCAAACTTGTTTACGATTCTCATGAACTCTGGCTCGAATCCTCAAGATATTTCATAGCTACATCGGCCCTCGATCGATTCCGCTACAGAATTACCGAGAAGAAACTCATTCGGAAGACAGATGCCGTTATCGCGGTAACACCTTCCAGGGGTGAGGTAATGAAAAATAAGTATCCTTCGATCAGCAACCTGGTTATTATAGAAAACAGTACGGAGCCAATCAGAGATCTGCCGGAGAGTTCCTACCTCCGGGATAGACTCGGCATCCCGATCGGTGTTCCTGTAATACTTTACCAGGGAGTCATCTGCCCTGAGAGAGGGCTGGATAAACTGCTTGAAGCCGCTTCCGTCCTCAGGGACGAAGAAATTGCTGTTGTCATAATAGGTCATGATGCCTGGCAGGGAACGCTGCATAGAATGCACAGCGAAATGAATCTGATGGGCACTGTTTTCCTTCTTCCACCCGTTCCTTCTGAAGCTCTCCCGGAAGTAACAGTGTCAGCAGACGCAGGGCTGATCCTTTTTGAAAATACGTGTCTTAACCATTACTATTCCCTGCCCAACAAACTGTACGAATACATGATGGCGGGTTTGCCCGTGATAGCCAGCGACTTCCCCGAAATGGCACGGATAATCAACAAACACAACTGCGGAATACTGGTTGATCCCTCCAGCACCGAAGCAATCGCCGATGGAATAAGAGCACTACTGACCACTTCACAGGATGAGATGCGACAAATGGGAATTAGGGGAAGAAATGCTTCTCTTGAACAATACAACTGGCCCGTTGAGGAAAAGAAACTGGTTGATCTGTACATGAAACTGTCAAATCGTGAGTACTCCGGCTCAGTATTGAATTAGAATACTAACATGATGAAAATACTTGCACTTTCACCCGCGTTCAGGCTTGAAGACTATAGATATCCTGTTGGCGGCGGTGAAATATCCAATCGCCTGCTGCTATCCGAGATCGCAAAGCGGCATCAGGTCTTCGTGATTTCTGCACATGGCACAGGTTTGTGGGGGCAGGACATAAACGGAGTCAGAATATACGATGTTTCCAGCCGCGCACCTGCAGGTGTGGGAAAAAGATTGTTTGGAACACTCGCCTTTAAACATTATGCAGTATCCCTGGCTAAAAAATTACATCCGGATCTGATTCTTGCAGGTACCATCGCTCTGCCCGCAGCTCTAAAAGCAGGCCTGGACAACGGAATACCGGTCGGTGCTTTCGTTCGTGCGTATGAAAACTTCAGCGACAAAGACAGCAATGATTTTCGCATTCGTTTTAAGAACTGGATCAAGCAATTATTCATCGGTCAATATCGCGGTTCAGCGTTGAACAGGTCAGGGTTTCTGCTGCCTAACAGCGGATATATGGCTAAAAAGTGCGGAGAGTTATTCCCGGATCCACCTGTATATATTGTTTATCCACCGATAGAGTGCTCCCAGAAAGAGTTTCATAAACCTGCTGAAATCAATAGCATCTGTATGGTGGGCACTTCGAAGAAGAAGGGGTTTGAAATTTTTCAGTCTCTCGCAGAGCACATGCCGCTTGTTCAGTTTAACACTGTGGGTGATCCCGAGATCAGACCCGGCAGCGTCGAAATTGATGGAAACCTTACACGATCCGGCTGGGTTTCAGACACCGCGGAATTCATTTGCAATTCTGACCTGGTTCTGGTTCCATCCTTATGGAATGAGCCGTTCGGCCGGGTCGCGGTAGAAGCCCTGAGACATGGCAGGATAGTCCTTGTTTCAAGGTATGGCGGCCTGCCTGAAGCGGTAGGTTTTCAATCAAAATTGATCGTTGATTCAGACAACGTTGACAGCTGGATGGAGCGAATTATGGAAGTTGCTGCAGCACCGGAAATTTTCATTCAAGATTGCGTTACCGCGGCCGGAATGGCAAAGCACTACTCTGTCGCCGAGCAATCAAAAGCTCTGGAGAATGCACTTATAAAAGAGGTAAGCGGGACTGAACATGCCTGAAAACTCCCGCTTTATAGAGATGTTCATGGTGCTGTCAGTATGAAAAGATTCCTGTTTCTGGCCAGCAGTTTTCCACCCCTTACAAGCGGCGCTACTCCTGTAATTATGAATGTTTCCAGGTATATGCCCGAGGCTGGCTGGGAAATGGTGCCGATAACTGTCAGTAATCCAAGAGGGCTGCCGTTTGACCCTACACTTGAAGACATGCTCCCTGAATATCTCGAGGTAACCAGGGTCTATCATCCCGACCTTACACTGATAGCAGGTAAGCTTCGTGCGGGAATTTCCGGCACATCTCGCTCCTCACTTTCGGACACGGAACCGGCGCCTCTACAGATAGCGGCGAGCAAAAACCCACTGTTAAGATTCCTTCGGGACTATGTACTCATTCCGGACAGATTGATTACCTGGCTTCCTTATGTCGTGCCCGCCGGATTACGTCTTGCGGAAGAGAAAAAGGCTGAAATAATAGTTTCTTTTGGCCCGCATCACTCGATGCATATCATTGGGGGTATCATAGCGCGGATAGCGGGAATCCCGTTTGTTCCATTCTTTGGAGACCTGTGGATCAGCGACTCCAATGTTTCATGGCCAAACAGACTTAACCGGCGGATCGAATCAATGCTGGAAAGATACGTCGTCGAGCATGCCGATGGCATCGCTGCGACAACGAAAGGTTCAACAGGATATTTCAAAGATATCTACGGAACCGCCTGTCCTCCGACACATATTGTTGAAAACGGGTACAATCCCGAACAGGAACTTCCCGAAAAGGGCGACCACCCCGAACGAGATTTTCTGCTCATAACCTGCACCGGCAATTTTTTCGGCGCTCAGTCGCCCATTAATATTTACAGAGGGCTGCGGCTCTTTCTTGACAGGCATCCTGACGCTCCGGTTAAAGTCAGGCTTATCGGTAAACAGGAGTCCGAACACTTAGATCTTCTGAAAACGATTAAGCTGTCTTCAAACCTTGAATTGATCGATACCGTTCCGTTCAAGGATGTGCCCCGCTGTCAGATCGAGTCGGATGTTCTTCTGGCAAGCCTCGGCAGCATTCCAGGTGCGGAACTCAAGAACTCATCCAAGCTTGCTGAATACCTCAGAACGGGAAAACCGATTTTCGCAATTGCCCCTGAAGGCGACATGACGAACTACGTACGAACCCTGAAAGCGGGTTACATTGCTAAACCTTCCCCTGAAGGATTCGCGGAAACCCTGGAGGAGGTTTTCATTGACTGGAAAAAGAACAAACTTCACGGAACACTCAGAAAAAAAGCCATGGAGGAGATATTCAACGCCAGAAACATCATGAAGCGATTCGGAGCTTTTCTGGATGAAATTGTTTCCGAAGATACGGACTAGAAACATGAACATTACATATCTGCTTGATTTTCTACCCACATATGTTGCCAGGGAGATAGCAGCTCTCGCGGAAAAGGACATTTCAATAAGCATTCATCTGCCTCCAGGTTCTCCTGATTCCAATCTCTGGGATAAGGTTCTGCCGGAGGGCGGATTGAAACATCCTGACATTCTCATGAAAAGGGATCTGCCGCTGCACTGGTGCAGGCTGCCAGTCCTGCCGCTTGCAAAAGAATCATTGCCACGGGTTTTTCCGCTCTTTCCGAGGATGCCGTTCAAATTCACACGTTATGCTTTTAAAGCCCTTCTATCCGGTACATTCAGATACTTCCTCGCGGGTGCGGCATATGCCCGGAACACGCCTGGCGATAATAAACCAGACCTCCTTCACGCTCACTTTGCGAAGAACGCGGCGCATATCGCGATGTGGGCGGGAGCACTTCTGGATATCCCATTTTCCGTCACAACCCACGCTCATGACATCTTTGTACCTGAGAGCCATGAAAGACTTGCTGAACTTCTGAAGAACGCACAGATAGTATTCACAATCTCACACTTCAACAAAGTTCTTCTCCAGAATCGTTTCGAAAATCTTCCGGATAACAAATTGAAAGTCACTCATCTTGGTCTTGAACCCAGGTTTCTTCCCCCACGAGAACAACCCTCTTCAGGTATGCCAACAGTAATGTGCATCGCAAGCGGGCTCGTACCCAAGAAAGGCATCGAAGTACTCCTTCAAGCCTGCAGAATACTCCACATGAGAAATATCGATTTTAAATGCACAATCGCCGGAACCGATCAGTCCGGGGATAGACTGGAGTATTTCAGAAAAGAGGTCAGTGAGTACAAACTCGATGGAATCGTAGAGTTCAGGGGCCTGATGCCTTCAAATAAAGTACTGAAAGCGGTTTCAACTTCTACCCTCTTTGTGCTTCCATCCGTAGAAGCTCCAAATGGAGATATGGACGGGATTCCGGTTGCTCTTATGGAAGCAATGGGAATAGGCGTGCCGACGATTTCCACAAGGCTTACCGGAATACCTGAGCTGATAGAAGATGGCGTAAACGGTCTGCTTACCACACCGGGAGATCATGAAGAACTAGCGGACGCGATTGAGAAACTACTCGCTGATCCCGATCTGGCAGAAGCCCTTGCTTCCAGAGGAAGAGAAAAAGTACTGAAAGACTTCTCCGTCGATCGATACACCGATGATCTGATCGAAGCCTGGACAGATCTCCTTACCTAATCCGGTATCGCGTTCCTCAGTTCAGTAATATCGGTCTCCAGGAATTCTTTTTCGTCCTTGTCCGTCACGTCTGCAAGCTTCTTCTCAGCTTTCTCAAGGCAGCTTCCGGCAGCTTTAAAGTCCTTGTTCAGTACTTCAGCTCGCGCCTGCGCCTCGTATGCGTAACCAACGTAGAACGGGGGAATCCTGTTATCCTTGCTTACTTTGAGACACTTGTCCCCGAACAGCCGGGCCTGATCGTAGTTTCCGGCAAGGACATATACTCTTGACAACTGCCAGTACGCAACTGACAGGTTCATCGGAGTGCAATCGCTACGCTGCTTCCAGTGCCACAGGGATGCCTGTGCGAGAAGAAGCATATCTTCCACATCCTCAGGCGACCGGTCCGATTTCTCGATCAACCCCCAGCATTTGTTGAAACAGCCTACCGAGAAGGCTTCATGAACGATCTGTTTTGACTCCGTATTCGATAGAATTTCTTTAACCTTATCCCGCACTGTACTTTCTCCCTTCAGACCAGCGGTCGTAGCTTGTTACTCACCCGATTCCACTGTGGATTCCGGAACTGACGGTTTTTCCTCTGGCCATTTCGAATATGGCCAGGGTTTCGTGTCCGTGTTGTAGGATAAGAACTGTATGATTTCAGCAGCATACAGGCTCAGATTCTTTCCGAAATCCTTAGCGTTGTCATTTGGCTTCCCCGCGATCAGAACGCATAGGAACTGGAACAGGGCTATTACAGATACAAGAATGCTTACACATCGCGCTGCCACAAAGAACAAAAGCATAAAGGCACCGCGAATCAGATCATCTTTAAAATTTCTCCTGGCTACAGCTTGCTGTTCCATCGAACGGTCTCCTTACTTGTCAGATAACAATGATTGTGTGGGTTTCTTCAAATTCCTATGTTTTACACTAGCAGGTTAAGTAACGCGCAGTCAAGAAGCAGGATATCAGGGGACAGTATTCCTGTTTCCAGTATAAGTTTACTCTCCTTCAAGCAGGTAGGATCCCTGCAGCCTGAGCCACTGCTTCTCCTCTTTCACATCACCCAGAATGCTTTCCACAACCCCCCAGAATTTCTTTGAATGGTTTCCGTGCCGCAGATGAGCCAGTTCGTGAACCACAACATACTCAACTACTTTCAATGGAGCATGAACCAGTCTTCTGTTTATCATGATCACTCCTCGTGGGCTGCAGCTTCCCCAGCGGGTACGTGCTTTACCCAGTCTGATTCTGGAGGGGATAAGCCCGGGACGGGAATACTCTTCAGCGATACCCTTTACATGACTGAGGAGTAATTCATCAAGCCACTTCCTCACGGCCAGGGTTAAATCTGAACTTCTGTGCAGATATACGTACAGGACGCGATTGCGCTGAATGAGTTCTTTACACCCTGAAGCGGTTTCAGACAGCTGAAGAACACTCGTTTCTCCGAAAATAGACACCTCCGAGCCATGGGTGAATTCCGCGGGAACAGCGGGAGGGACAATCGATGCGAAACATGCAAGTTTCTCCGTCAGCCATTGGGTGCGGCTACGGACAAACTCATCTATAACGGAAATACTTGCTCCCGGAGGAGCCGTGACCCTCACCTCCCCGGGGACAACCTGAAGACTCAACCTTTTTGCACGCCGACTGTAACTGAGTCTGTACGGTATTCCTGGGATCATTATCCTCCAAATGGATATTTCGAAGTGAGCATAATAGCAAAGGTTCCCTGATTCATCCAGTTAATTTGATCTGCCAAGGAGATCGATGCTCTTCCATTTTCCTGATCGGAAACGGAAGAAGAAGATCACGCTGATGATCGCTACATATATGCTTGTAAATGCCCATAGCTCGACAATGCCTGCGTTCCTAACCGAGTACAGGTAGATAACTCCGGGAATCCAGAAGAGCCAGGCAAACAGACTTGAAATCCATACGACGAACTTTGTATCACCGGCTCCTCTGAGCGCGCCGCTGAACATCAGGCTCACAGCGTCAAACACCCCCCAGGCGGCCACAATTGCAAGGAGCTTCGCCGTGGTCGCCGAAAGTTCTTCAATCGTACAGGCTGAATCAGGGCTGAAAAACAGACGGGTGTAGAACCCCGGGAACAGTACAAAAGTAGCTGCAAGAGGAACAAAATAGTACAGTGAAAGGAGAAAAGTCCGTCTGGTGGCCCTGACTGCCATATCGGTATCACCCATACCGATGCACCGCCCAACGATTACCGTAGTAGCAAAACTGAACCCCAGAAGCGGGTTGAACGCCAGGTTGTTCACACTGAAGGCTAGATTGTTCGCGGTGAAATCCAATGCGCCCAGTCGACCGGCTATAAAGATAAATACTGTGAAGCTGCCTACATCCATGAAGATCTGAAGACCGGAAGGGAAGCCGAACTTGATGATTCTGCCTGTTAACTCGCGGGAAAACCTGAAGTTCTCCCTTGTTCTGTACCGGCGGGCTATTTTGCCCGAGAATGCCGCTATTGTAAGAATGGTACCAGGGACGAACGATGAAATTGCTGTAGCTATCGCGGCTCCCTTTATCCCCATTTCGGGGAAACCCATTTTGCCGAATATCATAAGGTAATCCAGAAGGATGTTCAGCCCTGCACCCGCAAGCACGGCGAGCATGGCGGGAACGGTCTTCCCCCGTCCGTTCCAGAATGCGGCTGCGGCTACAGTGAACACTGGTCCCGCTGCGGAGAACATCAGAATTCTGAAGTAAGTTTTCTCAAGAGCAAGAACCTCGGGGGCATGCCTGGACAGGTCGAGCAGAAGGCTTCCCGGAATGGCCAGAGCAGCAAGAAATGGAGCACAGAACATTGTCAGAAACAATCCCTGGGCAAATGCTTTTGAGCATCCATCCCTGTCATCCGCTCCGAAGTATTGAGCGACAAATGTGCTTGAATACCCGGCGGTTCCGTAAAAAATGCAGAGCAGAGTAAAACTGAGAATTCCCGCGGGCAGAGCTGCCTGAAGCTCAAGCTGACTGTGCTGGGCGAGAAACAGCCTGTCACAGAACATCATTATCGTTCTGCC
>JAUVEU010000013.1 GCA_030594645.1 Candidatus Aegiribacteria sp. | reverse complement strand
GTACCAGTAAAACAAAGTAGGAAACCCAGGGGACGTACCACACTTCTTCAACTTAACAGAAAAAACCGCACTATCAGCGCAAATACTGAGATCACATATTTTCAAAAATGATAGCAGGTTGTACGGTATTTCTTCAACTTACGAAAGCAATTCACTCATTTCATCAACAAGCCAGTAAAAGCAAAATTTATCCTGAGCGAGCGATAATGAGTCGAAGTAAGCCCTGGAAAGTGTACCAGTAACAGGGTATTCATTACTTTTCTACAGAGTTAATTCTATTCTTAAGGGATTGACCAGACAGGATTAGACTCAGTATTCTTACATAAGACTGAAAAATCGGCTTGCTAGGAAAAGCCATAGGTTGTTCAAAGCGGTGTTGTCGATGGCATTGAATAAAGTTTCCTATTGCTTCGGGGGGAATAAAATTTGTTGAATGTATATAAATTTCTATTTCTAATCTGCGTAACATCAATATGTTTCGGTGATAGCGGCTTTGAAGACGTCTATGTTACGTCTGAAAATTTCCATGAATTTTACGGAATAATACCAGACCATATCTATAAAATCTTCCGTCTAGCTGAAGCTGAACCGAGGATCCTTCAACCTTGCACCTCAACAATTTGGATGGTGGGAGACTCTGCTATCGTAACCTGGCAAGGGGCATCACTTTCAAGTGCTGGTAGTATCCATTGCGTAGACTCAGTACGTTATCATTGTGATAGTCCTTTCTGGTATTGCAAGATAGAGTTGTATCAGAATGGAGAGTTTATCTATAATATTCTTCCTCCCATTCCAGGTACGATGTTACCCCCTGTGGATTTGAACAGTCTTAATAATCACTGGTATTCACAAAGAGGATCACGTTTTCCCAGATTTGATGCAAGCGATCGGCTGGATCGATATCCTCCCGGTATTGATTACCAGATCAGGATTGTATCTTCCAGTAGAGGTTCGGAATTAGATGAGTATGTAGAAATGTGGAGTGATCCGTTTGTGATTGTTGACCCTTTGTTGGACACTGTGACACATGATTCCTCAACTCACTGCTGGAGAGAAAAGATCTATGATGTATTTGTGAGTATGTTTGATTCTGGTTCATACGGAGCTGTTACCGGGCACGTATATAGTGCTGATAGTGGCGCCCCCCTGCCTGGATATAGAGTAACTATTGTAGAAGAATTGCGCGTATTAAGGGCTGATTCCAGCGGTAGATATGGTATTAGATATGTTGATACGGAATTTGTTTGTATTACTGATTCCCTTGGTGAGTACACTTTATTCCTTATTCCCGGAACATATATGCTGGCTGCTCGCGGAGATGTATACAATTCCTTATTAGCCCGAGGCTTAAGAATACTGGCTGATTCAACAGTGAACCTGGATTTTCGAATACCCTACGCTGATTTTGCCAGGTTCCATTGGGATACGGTTTCTACAGATACTTCTGATGAACTCATAGACCTCAATATTCGATTATCAGCTGGTTCATCTGAAGATATTGATGGCTTATCGGTGTACCATGAAAGAAAATTCGTTCCGACAGATCGAATTTCTGACAGTACATACAGAGTTAGTCTACCAAGAGAAACAGAACAGATAACCTGCTATCTGCCTGGTATTTCTGGTCGAGTCATAAGCCTTGATTCAACAAACTTCAGTCCAATAGGTTCTGTTGAAGTCAGTACAGCCAACTCCGATCCGAGAATCGATGAGTTGTGTCTTGAGGAGATACTTGAAGGAACAGTTAGTATTGAAAATGAATGGTTACCTGCGGCTTATGAGTTTGATAGAACTGTTATCGATATATCGGAACTGGGCCATCCAGAACTTACAGGGACAGGATTAGTAAAGGCGAGAGTCTTTTTCGATGATTCAGATGGCAGAAATGATTGGAGGGTTGTTCTTGTATACCATGAGAAAGTAGTTGTATTAGAAGAGAATAGCGAACCTTCATCATTCGAACTTGGCCTTCAGACTGTTCATTGCACCTTTTCTGAAAATGGAAAGTATGTAATAGCCTTCGATGCATATGGATTCAAACATAGAGGAGGCGACGCAGTACTTCTCAATACTGAAACCGGAGATACTATCCGATTTGATCCAAGCCCGCAAAGAGAATACCTGGATCCATACTATGTATCAACAGAGCTTCGCATTACAGTAGGTAACTCTCATCCTCTGGGACATATTTCAAACGATGGAAGATATGCACGACTTGATAGTTACCCTATGTCACCAAATCCAATAAGATTAAACCTCTTCAACGACAAAATGGAATTAGTTCATGCTGCCTTTTCTGACATTGTTGAATTTTTTGCATATGCGGAAAACTATACGTCTCCTGATGGTTCTCGAATCTGTCTGATGGGAAAGCATCAGGATGAACTATGTCTGGTGATCATGAATGAGGAAGGAAGGGTTTTAACCTTAGTTCCTCTTACAGAATCTGAAGCATCTATGGGAAAAACTATTACTGATGAAAATATCTCTGTAATAATGAGAGGGGAAGGTTTTTCGGGGGTGTTCATTTACAGTGGTCAGACAGGCGAACTGCTGCATCACTGGCATGGTAGCGAATTGATCAACAGGGCTAGAAGATTATCTCCAAATGGAAGTTATGTAAGCTATTTTCTTACTGAGGATGTATACGGAGATACTTACAAATACATTATCAGAGAACTTCCGAGTGGAGCTATCACTTTTGAACATGAGATTGAGCGAGAAACTGATACGAAGAATGATACCTGGTCTTTAAGAATAGGGTGTGATCTTGCTGATAATGGTTCATCTCTATTCTACCTTGATCAGGGTACTCCCAGACGGTATGTGCTTGTTGATAAAAAAGGTATGGTTCTGTGGTTATCACCTGTCAGGCATCATGGTTGTAATGATATGCTTTTCTGCTATTTGTCAGATGATGGACAGAACATAGCATATTCCGCTGGTGGTTTTATCTATATCCTTAATCTAAATCAAGTCAGTGATTATTGATCCTGCAGAACCAGTTATCTGGTATTTGGTAAATATTCTACTAATTATAAGTAATTGCTTTGTTCTTCTGGCCCAAACTCCTTCTGATCTTACGTAACTCCCTTTCCGTGACCATCTGCCTGCTCCAATAATCACCCAGCGCTTCTATCTCATTAAGCTTTTCTTTGGGAAGTTTCAGCAGACAAAGCCACTGTGTTATCCGGTCTGAGCTGACGCCCTGTCTTTCAGCAAGCTGCTTTCTGGTCAAGTCATCACGGATCATCTCTTCATGCAGTTCTTGAGCGTAGATCACAGGATTACGATAGATCTTCATAGCGGGTTTCACTCTATTAGCACAAATGAACGAAGATTTCAGCAGAATAACAGGAGCAAAAAGGGTTCGTATGGTCATTGGGTTGGTGTACCAGTAAAACAAAGTAGGAAACCCAGGGGACGTACCACACTTCTTCAACTTATGCTTCACGCCATTAACGAAGCTCCTCATCTGATAGAGACCTTGACTGGTTACTGTTGACAGCGGTATCATAAGTTTCAAGTGAATAAGCAGATATAGAAAAGAGCATATAGACTGTTTAGGGAAACAGTTACAGAAAGTGAATAATCAAGGTTCCTATTTCAAATTCTGCCGAAAAGGCTGTCATGGAGGGCATTAGTGATACAAAATGATAACCCCGTTTTTCTTGCAGGTTTGTTGCATGAACTTTGCCAGTTACCAAAGGAAACAGAGTGGGTAGAGTTCAAGTGCGACAATGCCAATACTGTGGAGATCGGTGAGTACATCTCAGCACTAGCTAATTCTGCTGCTCTATACGGTAAGGCAAATGCCTATCTTGTATGGGGAGTGTACGATGCAACACATGATGTGATCGGTACAACATTCAAGCCATCCCAAGCCAAGAAGGGCAACGAAGAGTTAGAGAACTGGCTGCTGTATTTACTCACCCCTCGGATTCATTTCAGGTTCATCGAATTCGAGGTTAACAGCAAACAAATCTCTATGATTGAGATCCCCCGTGCGAATCATCAGCCGGTGCAGTTTAAGGGGATCGAATACATCCGGGTGGGTTCCTATAAGAAGAAGCTGAAGGATTTTCAGGAGAAGGAACGCGTTCTCTGGCGCGTTTTCGATACAACTCCGTTTGAACAGCAGGTCGCGGAAGAGTCTGTCAGTGGTACAGATGTCCTGCGATTGCTGGACTATCCATCCTATTTCAGGCTACTGGATGTACCCCTTCCTGAAAACCGTGATGCAATTCTTGCTCGGTTAAGCGAAGACCACATGATTCAAACCCGTGAATGTGGACAATGGGATATTCTAAACCTGGGTGCAATCCTTTTCGCATCAGATCTGTCGCGTTTTCGACATCTTGAGCGAAAAGCGCTACGGGTTATTGAGTACGACGGCGACGGTCGGGTTCGAACGAAACGCGAATATCAAGGCCATAAGGGTTATGCAGTCGGATTCGAAGGTATAATTGGTTTTCTTAAAGACATGCTGCCCGAGAGCGAGGTGATCGGCGAGGCTTTTCGGAAGACCATTCCGATGTACCCAGAATTGGCTATTCGTGAGTTGGTGGCCAATGTCATCATTCACCAGGATTTCACTATAACCGGCACCGGGCCGATGGTCGAAATCTTCGACAGTAGATTGGAGATTACAAACCCAGGACAACCACTAGTGGATACGATGCGCTTCCTGGATACGCCACCCCAGTCGCGCAATGAAGCTCTTGCTTCTTTCTTGCGGCGAATAGGTATTTGCGAAGAGCGAGGTAGTGGTGTGGATAAGGTTGTGTTCGAGACCGAGTTTGCCCAGTTGCCTGCCCCACTGTTCGAAGTGGTCGGTGGCCACACCCGGGCAGTTCTATTTGCTCACAAGACCTTCGCAGACATGGACAAATCCGACCGCGTCCGAGCATGCTACCTTCATGCCTGTCTGCAGCATGTGCAGCGAAAACAGATGACCAACACAACGTTGCGGAAACGATTCGGTATTGAGAAGAAGAACCTTGCCCAGGTCTCTCGTGTGATAAAAGATACTATTGAGGCAGACTTGATCCACTCCTATAACCCGGAAAGTGAGTCAAGACGGCATGCAAGTTACGTTCCATTCTGGGCTTAACAACGCAGATACGGTGAAGCAGGGTTCATTTGCTCGTTATTTGACTGTTATTTGATCGACGTTACTTCTACCACAAGATATAGGCAACAGACCGCGCATAACCACAGGATATTGTGCTTATTGTGATTCAGCTCTATTTGACGCACGTTTGGCGTATCAACTTCACTAGAGCAGGAATCACGAATTTGGCTAGTCCGACGCTTTAGAAGAACCAGACCTTTTTGCTAATTCGGTCTGGAAATCTTCCCACCGCTTCATCAGCTCAGCAAGTTCTTGGGTAAGGGTGATCTGGTTTCGGAGGGTTCCACTGTAGTTTGTATTTTAATTCGATTGAAATCACGCTGATGAACTTGAAAACGGAGCCTCTGAGGGTTCGTCGGCTTTTTGTTTCTTCTCATTTTCCGTAGAGATCTCTCTGTTATTGCCGGCCTATCCAAATGGTTCCCAAGAGCCCTTATCGTTCTCTTCATCTCTTCAGGAAGCTTTAGCAAACATAGCCACTGAGTTATCCTATCAGACGAAATCCCATGCCGTTCTGCTAGCTGCTTCCTGGTGAGGTTATCACGGACCATCTCATCACGAAGCTCCTGAGCGTACATGACAGGATTCCGGTATTTCTTGGTTTTAGGTTTTACTTTCAATAGATCAGGACGCACTATAAGGACAGGATATGTGTGCTTTGCGCGAGTTCGACTGGACACAAGTCCGGTGTACCAGTAAAACAAAGTAGGAAACCTAGGGGACGTACCACACTTCTTCAACTTATCAGAAGAAACCGCCTTATCAGCGCAAATACTGAGAACACATATTTACAAAAATGACAGTAGGTTGTGTGGTATTTCTTGGCTCTACACCATTAACAGGGGCACCTATCCGATTTAAGTACATAATGCTCTGACTCTCAGTCTATAGTTTGCGGAGTTCACCTTTATGGTATTTATGTCATAATCGAGAAAGACAATACTGTGATTGCATGATTATCAATCGTACAGTAATCAGTTTCGCTGACTATACCTTAAGCAAGGTGGTAAATCTGATCGGAATTGAATAGTTTTCAGATATTTATATTTCCCATAGAGTGATAATGTACTAATAAGGGTCAGAAAGGTAAGCCCGGCCTGGTTAGGGAGAATCCCGATTCTCGGTAGGGTCATCATGCAAAAACCTTGAGGGAACTAAATCTTCCGCAAGTTCGAGGTTCCAGGATTTCATAGAGTGAGATCCTGTTTCGTCGATGAAATAGAGATAGTATTCCCTTTCAGGAAAAGCTGCCATGAACTCCTGATCCTCTTCAGCTGTTTGATGTACACAGAAGATGATTTCGCTGTCCAGGAACGGCGAGGTGAAATTCAGGCCGCTGAAAAGGTTCGGGTAACCGTGATCGGAAGCCTCCATGAATACCACAGCAGGAATCTCGACAGTTTCCTGAGCCAGTTCCAGGGGCTTTCCATCGATTGTCAGCCATGCACCTGACTTGAATCTGATTTCCTCAGGGAGGTAGAGAAATATGGTGATCCCGAACAGTCCTGCCAGAACCAGAAAGACGAAATTTCCTCCCCGATCTCCCCACTTTGTTTTTGCGACACGAATAATGAATATCAATCCCAGAATTGACAGAAAGAGTATAACAGGGAGGAAAGTGAAGTAGTGACGCGGTCCGTATATCACTGCAGGCCATGCGTGCGGGAGTAACAGGATGAACATTGCGGGCAGGGGTAGAAACAGCCAGAGAACTCTCCTGTCCTCCCTCATCAGTCCAAAAGAAGCGATGAGGGGAACAATGGACAAAAGAGGCCAGCCAAAAAGAGTTGTAGCGCCAGCCGCAATCTGCCCGAGTCCGATCTTGATACCCCGCCATAATGTGTGATTGTAATCTCCATACACGGGGAACCATGTCTTATCCAATCCGAATCCGATCAGTCTTCCCCCTCTGGATATCTGATACGGCGTTGTTAACAGACTTCCCGTGTAATACAGGTTCAGTAACAGGAATCCCGCGACGGGAAGTATGGAACCCAGAACCAGACCCAGCAGCGCTTTGAATCCCCTTCGTCCTTTCAGCGCAAGTACGATTAATAGGAACACACTCCAAACGATTATGGGGTATGGTTTTGTTGTAAGCGCCAGCCCCAGGAGAAAGCCGGATGCCAGAGTACATATGTAACTGTCGCTTTTCCAGTAAATACTGAGGAAATACAGGCTCCAGGTAACGAACATCAGATTTGAATTGTGCGCCATATAGGTCGATGTCATCATCAGGAAAAAGGGAGAAAGCAGAAGCAGGATTATGGTCAATTTCGCCATTCTGCTATTTGTCCACAATCGAATAAGCAGGAAGATACCGATAAGAGATAAAACTCCCTCAAGCGGTCCCAGTAGACTGGTCAGGTCGAACCAGACAAATGGTACCATAAGGAATGAATGAGTAGGAGTATACTGACAGAACCACATTTCATCTTTCATTATCAAATGCCTGCTGGGGAAAAATCTCTCTGGATCGGACACAGGTGGGATGGGGGCTGATAGCTCACCGGAGGCAAATATCTTCGCCTGAAAAAGATGCGCTGCTTCGTCTGCCCCCTTTGCCGTTCCTTCAAGCGGATACATGGCCATCCAGGCGGTGAATGCGAATAAAAGGATCGATGAAAGAGTCAGAAAATGACTGACTCTTATTCCGTCCAGAAATCGAACCGCAGAAAGCGTCAGATCCTTTCTTATCCACTTCGATAATGGCCAGGCAATACAGACAATAGCCGGGGAAAGAACCAGAATTTGAATTACCTTATCGAACGGACCCTCAGTTCTTGAACCTGAAAGAGCATACGCTGCAAAAACGGAGAGTAGAATAATTCCCAGTATAAGCAGTGTAATATTTCGCATCTTAATCTGTCTCCGTATCAAATTGAAGCAGTTTTGATTATTCAAGCCTGTACCGGATCAGGGTTCACTACTGTATGTTTTTAACCTGGCTTTATCCCGCATCCGTCCAAGCCAGAGCCAGGCAGCATTACGAAAGTCAATACGTAGCCTGAAAATAGACTTTAGTATTTTCCACTTTTTCTTCGAATAAAACCGTCTATACGCTTCCTTCTGCAGGCGACGCAGTTCGTTACCGCTTACTTCACCGAGGTTGAAGTAGCCTGAAAGATAATTGTAGTCGCTGAAATTAATAACAGATGAATCGACTGTTGACATGGTCTGTACCCACAGAGGTGTTCCTGGATACGGTGTTACAATAAAGAAGCTTGCGAAAAAGAGATCGGTACTCTCAGCGTAGGCAATAGTTTCCTGTATCTGTTCTGCAGTTTCATCCGGGAATCCAAACATAAAGTATCCACTGGTAACGATTCCTGCTCTATCGGCTAAGGTTATTGCTTTCTTCGCGCTTTCGAGATTCAGGTTCTTGCCAATCGCTTTCTGAAGCTCCGGAGATGCCGTCTCGACTCCAACCGCGAGATTTGTGGTTCCTGCTCTGGCGAGAAGGTTTACAAGCTCCCGATCAAGATGGTCAGCCCTTACACCATTTGGAAAGGCAAGAGATAATCCAAGGTCGAGTTCGAGCAGCATGTTACAGATGGACTTGGCACGGTCATGGTTAATATTGAAGGCATCGTCGAATATCTCGATATCGGTAATTCTAAATGTATCAACTATCTGCTTTATTTCCTCGACTACATTTTCAGCAGATCTGCAATTAAATGTTTTACCGAAAACGTTGTGACAGTAGCAACACCGGTATGGACATCCTCTCGACGTGAAGATAGGCATGTACCTGCCCCGCCGGGTATTACCCGCACGGCCCATCCGCGCGTACTTCTTGATATCCACGAGATCCCAGGCAGGAAATGGAATCGAATCAAGATCGGAGATAAGCTCTCCAGGTACACCCCACTCCATTTTTCCATCAACTCTTAATGCAGTTCCGGGAATTCCAGATATACTATCACCGTTTGATAGTCTTTCAATAAGCTCTGAAAAAGCACTTTCACCTTCTCCTACAACCAGCATGTTTATATTCATGTCTTCTTCTACGTCATTCGTGCATGCTGAGATGTGGGGTCCGCCGACCACAACAACAGTCAAAGGGTTTCTTGCCCTTGCCATTGCTGAAATCCTGTGAAGGCTATCTGCTTCACATGTAAGAGCGGAGATTGCTATTACCTGCGGATCCCAGGTCTCCAGCCGCTTTTGAAGAAGATCGTATGGATGCCTGTGGCAATGAAGATCCATAATTTCTATTTCATGATACGGCTGCTTTGATCGAAGATATGAGGCCATATACATCAATCCAAGCGGATATGAATATTGCGGAACCTCGCGATTGAAAGAGGATCCTTTCACCATCAATATACGCACTATTCTGCTCCCTGTTCAAATCGATTACAATGGAGTATCAGAATATCGTTGAACTCACACAGATCTTCCTGTCGGAGAAGAATCAGGCAATTCCGAATGGGATACCGAGATGGATATACAGTTCTGAATCTCGTTTTCACGGAGCAAACACGACCTTGAAGCGGTTAGGAAGGAGTTCGGCGAGGGTGTATTGGTTAACAGTATTATCCGTTGCCACAATCACCGAAAAATCATCATTGCAGAACTCTGCCAGCACTTCCCTGCAGGCGCCACATTGACGAGGTTCACCATCGGGTGAATACATCAGGATCCTTTTGAATTTCTTATGTCCTTTTGAAACTGCTGAGAAAACCGCCACCCTTTCGGCACATACAGTAAACCCATAAGAGGAATTTTCGATATTCACTCCAGTGTGAAACCCGCCAATCTCATCTTCAAGAACCGCCGTAACATGAAAAGCTCAAGTTCTGGCGGTTCGAGGGCCTGGGAGAGATAGGTAGACTTGAATATTTCAGTATGTGCCAGTGTGAATTTACTGTTCATGTCCTTACTCCATATCATCTTCTGATTAAGTATATTAACTATTCAATTCAGAACAGTCTGTCCAGATCAATAAAGACAGTTTTTCCCTGTAATATACTACCTGTCCAGGTTTTCCTTTTCTCATGCGGTTAACATACTGAACCCTGGTATAATCAACAGGGATGATGACGGAGAAGATTCCGCTTCCCTTCGCAGCCTCGATTGCTGTTTCCAGTTTCGATACCGTTTTCAGTAAAGAGGTTTCATTAATTTGCGCATCGCGTATCATGACTCTGGCGATTACCGGCCAACGCCTTCCAGGGTTCTGTAAAGTAGGGGGGGTGGGTAACCGGCATTCCTACCGCGAACTGTTAGCGAGCCTGCAACATTCTATGTTATGCCATTATCACTTGCTGCTCTGGCTTATTTGTGTATAATCAATATAAATGACCAGCGAGAATAAATTGCAAGGAGGATTTTGCATGACAATCATGAAGGCAGCGGTATTAATGGCAATCAGCCTGGTTTTCATAGAATCATCTCTTGGAGATAGCTGGCATATAGAAATAGTTGATTCTGAAGGTAATGAGGGAAGACACTCATCTCTTGCTGTTGATTCCAATGATAATGTGCATATTTCGTACTATCGAACTCTGTGGGATCAATTGAAGTACGCGTTCCATGATGGAGTATCCTGGGAAATAAGTATCATTAAGGATTATTCTTTCGGACATACATCAATCGCAATTGATGAATATGACCATCCGCATATATCGTATAATAGAAGTGGAGAAGGCTGGAGCCACTGTGAGTATGTACAGCATGACGGAACTTCCTGGAATTTCACAACCATCGATCCATACAATACGGGATATTACACGTCGATTGCTCTTGATGGAGATAGCTATCCACATATATCATACTTTGAGTGGGGCTTTTGTAGATTGTGGTATGCATACTTTGATGGAGCATCCTGGCACACCTGCATCGTGGATGACAATGGATATGTGGGAGAATACACATCACTTGCACTGGAAAGTACAGGAGACAATAACCCGCATATTTCGTACTATGATCACACGAACAAGAACCTGAATCATGCCCTCTATAATGGAACCAGCTGGGTTATCACGCCTGTAGACATAGTGGGTGATGTGGGCAGGTACACATCGATTGCTCTTGATTCCAACAATTATCCTCATATTTCATATTACGATCATTCGAATGACGATCTGAATTATGCCCGATGGAACGGGTCCTCCTGGGAGATCTCAGCAGTTGACACACAGGGAGATGTGGGCACGATGACATCCATAGCCCTTGATTCAGATGATCACCCGCATATTTCCTATCTTAGCAATACAGAGTCTGATCTGAAATATGCTTATTGGAACGGAACCTCATGGGAAATCACAACAGTAGATTATTCAGCAGGTTCCACGTACCCAGGCGGAACAACTTCGATTGCTCTTGACTCAAATGAACAGCCACATATTTCTTATTACGACAGCGGCAGTTTTGATTTAATGTATGCTTATTACGGACCGACCGGAATAGAAGACGATGAACCTTCAGATAACCCTGTTCAGCTTCTTGGAGCTTTTCCCAACCCTTCCTGCGGTAGCATTGAAATACGCTTCATTCTCACGTCCGGTTCATCTGTGGATATTCAGGTGTTCGATCTTTCAGGCAGGATGGTGAATTCCGCAAGCAGTGAATATGAACATGGTCAGAACAGCGTTGTTCTTAACGATCTTACATCAGGTATGTATTTAGTACAGTTACGGTCGGGGGATTTCAATTCAACAGAGCGATTCTTGATAATAAACTAACCTGTTTACTGCAGCAACATTGCACCCAGGGTGATTTATGTGGGCTATTCCTCCCGGACAAGTGAAGCCACTGCTGGAGCGATTCCTACGAGTACGATTTCCGCGCCGATAATCAGTGAAAGGGAATTAACCTTTTCGATTACAGCAATAGAGGATTGCGTCCGGTCTCTGCGAAGACTTTCTTTATCGATCCCCAGGAAATGTTCTCCTTGACATCCGACTGATCGTACCACTTCCAGACGTACCATTCACCGGTTGAGTCAGGTCTGCAGATGAAAAGAGAGCCGCCTGCAGCACAATAACCACTATAGAGGTCAATATAGACCTTCAGAAGGAATTGCCTGACCAGCGCGAGCGACTGACCGGTCGAATCGCCAGTCCAGGAGTACTCGGTGTCACCCCAGAACTGCAGCTCGATGAGTTCCACGCAGTCGAACATGTTCTGGTGACACTGCTCCTCGAAATCGTATCCCCAGCAGGTATCCTGCTGTGAGGTTAGCAGCCAGAATTCGAAATCATCCCTGAAGCAGCTCATATAGAGCTCCATATCCATAGTTATGTAAGCGTATCGGAGATTCTCGAGTACTTTCCAGGCGCTGTCGGTGGCTGCCCATGGCGGACCATCCGGCAATTCAACCTCCGGATCAGTGGGGACGCTGCTGGTGCATGTTAACGAAATCAGTATAGTGGATAAGATTGCAGAAGCCAGGGAAATATACTTTCTTCTTTCAGTTCTCATGAGTTTAATCATTACCATTCCCCCTGATCGAACCAGTGCTGTATGTACCAGTCATTCTCTGAGTCGGGTCTGCATACGAACATGACCTGTTCAGATTCCAGCAGGGTATCGTTCGGATAGTAGATATTCCTGGTCATGTCTCTGGTTATTGCAATTGACACACCGGTGCTGTCGTCGGGCCATGTATAAGAAGTGCCTCCTGACAGCGAGAAGAAGATAGAGTCGGCGTTGTTGAAAGCCGACTCAGCGAAGTCCAGCTCGATATCCAATCCCCAGTAGGTATCAATGGTACCGTCACCGTTGTAGTCGAACCAATCCTCAGATGACAGATGGTGCTCGAAGTCATTTCTGAAGCAGCTTTCCAGCAGGGCCATGTCCCGGTTGTTCCAGGCGTTCTCCAGGTTTACAAGGAGAAGCTCCCATGGCTCAATGGTTATCTCCTGACTGCTTGATCCGCAGCCGGTCGTGAGCAATAAAAATGATATGACTATGAGCAGGGCGTCAGTCAGCCTTCTCATGATGCTTACCTTCCTTTCAGCGAGTGCGGATTACAGCTGCTCCCTTCACGAAAAACCGGAAGCCGGTTCCGCACACTTGTGTATAGCACATCTGAAAGGAAATAAAACTCAGAGAAACCCTCCCTCTGTTGATACGGAATTATTAGGCATAGTGCCATCTAATTCAATTCATTATACATATAAAGGCTTCCGTCAAGTCATTACTGATAATTGAATGATACCGGCTTTCATCTAATCCTGAGAGAATTTGATGCTATACACAGCAAGATTTCGCGGTCTTCATTTGAAAAGTACGGACCGGAATCTGATTAAATTCCTAGAATAGTAATCTCATCGTCGTCTGGTTTCTTCTCTTCGCTCTCGATAACATCGGAAGACAGTTGCAGCGTAAGAACCACATCCTTCAGTTCCAGAAGAAGCTGTCGATTGATTTTGCTCTTTCTGAAGAAACCGCCTTCAACATTGGAAAGCAGATTCTCAAGAACGGCCAGTTCCTTGTTTCCGCCATATCTTTTCAGTATTCGGAAAGCCCCCGAAGCGAGGTTTGCGTCTTCAAACAGCTGACCTGATTCACCTTCATTAATGCATTTCAGAAGGAAGTCCCTGACCAGTTCATTTTTACCAAGAATGCTTAAAGATTCCATGATCTCCGGTCTGATCTGCTTATTCTTGCGAAAGGCGGAAGTTATCTTTGGAATGAAGGCAGGATTGAAAGCAGCCTGCTTTGTGAGAATATTCAGAGCGATAATAGCAACATCCATTGATTCATCCGAAATAAGATGCAGCGCAAGGCTTTCAGCGGTAGTATTGGAACTCTTGATCAGAGCTAGAAGACATTCCCGCCTTATTCTTTGGTCCGGGATTCTGCATAAATCCGCAAGGACAGTTTCACTTGACTGCGACCCGATATCTCGAAGAACCTGTATCATGTTTCGGGCCGTGTACCAGTCAGAGTCAGGGAGATGGAATGATGCTTTATCTACCTGGGAGTTGAAAGCGGTAACAATATCCTTGAGTTTACTGTGAATTGGAGAAAGACCTCTTTTACCCATAGAAAGAAGAATTCTGAATGCCTTTGCTCTGAGCCGTCTATTGTCTTCATTGAATATGTTGACGAGCTGTGAAACAAGATTATCAGGCGGTAGAATTGCGGAGAGCTGTGCAGCTTCCTTTGAAACGTTCGGGTCATCTGAAAGCAGTCTGGGAACCAGAGCTTCGGCTGCTGAAAGGGTATCAAGTCTCCGCTGAGCTTCTGAAAGAGATCTTTTTCTGGCTGCTTCCAGTTCCGTTCTTGGATATTGCATTGCCTGAAGATTGCTAAGGATGTTGCCGGCTTTCAGTGCGATGGACATATTTCCGCGGGCAAGAAGAGTCTCCATAAGTGAAGCAGTAAGAATTACCGCCCTGTAAAGCACATCAGGATCATGCTCCCGTTTCAGCGTTCTCGAAATATTCTCTATAATCTGGGAAGAGGAGTTCTCCTTTCCGCGCTCAACAGCAAGAAGAGCCATATCCTGGAGTTTTCCAACAGCATTGTGACGAACGTCCGGATCAGGTGAAGTCAGGCTTCGCAGAAGACTGTCAATGATTTTGCGGATAGCTTTCCATGCCATTCCCCGTTGAACGTAAATGTTTGATAACAATCCCTTTTCCAGTAGAGATGGGTCGAGTGCGGTAATAAACCTTGCGATCAAACCCCGTTGTTCTTCCTTATCATCCTTCGCGGCGGCAAGAACGGCTTTCAGAGCATCACCGATATTCTTGCCGGGAAGAGTATCAATGCTGTCTCCCCTTTCCAGCCTGTCGATTAGTTCGGAAAAGATTGCATCTTCAACAGTTACTTCGCTCCGTGCAAGTGTCCTGTCAGAATCACCCTTTTCCGCGATAAGCTCGTAGTGGAAGCGGTTAATTGAAATTGTATCTAGTCCGCGGAGCTCAATCAGTCTGGCCATTCCACCATGCTCAGCTATATAAACGGGAGGTCTGTTGAATATCTTCGCAAAAGTCTGTATTTGATCTCCGGTTATTCCCGGACTGAATGAAATACTGCTTATACTTCTATCTGAAAATGATCGTATGAATCCGCCAGCCCCCAGGCTTTTTCTCTCTACTCGTAAATCATTTACCATAACCGTATCACCCATAATTGACAGGGTTACCTGTGCGTTTTCTCCGAGAAACTTTGAAAGGATATTGGTAAAGGATTCGGTAGAGGGTTCAATTGAAGGGTGCCCGGAAGGGAACATCTGCAAAGTCTTCATCAGCAGTTCAAGGCGCTTGATCAGATTTTCAGCATTTCTCTGAGCCAGAGCCTGAGACATCTGACCTGTACCCTTGTGAGAAATCAGATTATTCCCGATAGAGTAATCTTCAAGCATTTCCTTACTGAATGTGAACTGCCATTGACCAGGGATATTTTCTATAAAATCCAGTTCAGAAAGAATCTCCTTCATGAATTTGCGAATATTTACCGGGTAAGAACTCAGATTGATAGAAAAAGTACTGCTGCCAGGTTCTGAGCCTTTAAGCACTCTGACAGCGATGTCAGCGCCTGAACAGTCAAGGTCGGTATCAGGATCCAGAAGATCATCCAGTATGAGAATGTAGATAACCTCAATCAGCATGGCGATTTTTGCAAAGACGTATTTCCTTGTTTCTGATGGTATTCTTTCGAACATATCCCAGGCTGTTTCAAGAGATGTTTTCGAGAACCAGTCAAAAAGAATCGGCCATTTCCAGTCAGGATAAAAGCTCGAGAGGCGGGTTCTGTCTATAAGGAACATGAAAGTAAGACCTGCTTCAATTCGTCTGCACGAATCATTGATTATCAAACCGAGAACAGGTCCAATGTCGTCCGGTTCATATCCGGAAATGAAAGTTGAAAGAGTTTTAACTCTTTCTTCAGCGTTTTCTTGAGAAGACACGGCTTTCGCCAGTCTTGCCGCTGCCAGATCAGTACTTTGTTGTTCTTTCAAATAAAACTCCAGTTGTAGTTACACATACTTAGTAATGATATGCAAATTGAATATTCAGCGCCAACAGTTATTATTTGTGATAGATTAAGCAAAGCTCAGCGATAAAGAAATATGCCGATACAAAAGCTTCAGTTGTTAGGAACTGCTTCTATTATGAAAGTGTAATTGTTTCCAAGCGTATAATGGAAATCGCCGGCGTATAATCCATCTATCGCATTGACAAGAGCTTTGTCTTTTGTAGTAACGGACAGTCCGAGAATAGTACCTGTCCAGGGATACCATGGGTTACCGTTGGATACCCATTTCTCCCAGTCATATCTGACATCCAGCTCAGGTCGGAGGTTGTATTTGAAACCGTCAGGCAGATATTCAATAAGCTCGGGAACAGCACCTCCGGGATATCTATCCCTGGGAAACTCCCCCGACACAGCATAATATCTGTAAAGAGCGGTTCTGAACATGTCATAGTCACTGATTATTCTTGCAGCATGTGCATTCAGTTTCATTCCCATGAATTTTGGAACCGCTATGGCCGCAAGTATTCCGATAATGATAATGACTGTCATCAACTCAACTAGAGTAAAGCCCCTTTTTTTATTCACCTGCCCCTACCTTTACAACTTCGCTCAGGAAATCCTCACTGACAAGATCACCAGGATTCTCCGTTGATCTGAAAGTCACGGTTGAATCGCCCGCCTGGCAGGATAGCATATATGATCCATCAGGATGGAGAATATAGCCAACGTCGTATATATCCATTCCAGTACCAAGAGAATCAGGATAGCAGGTATTTGTGATCCGGTACTCTTCCAGCTTGAGAGATATCATGAACATGGTGAGTTTTGCGTCTTCCAGTTGCATACCAAGTGGTCTTACTGGGTTGTTAAGCTCGTGTATTTCGTTGAGTGAATTGATAATAACCAGAATGAGCAGGACAACTCCAACACACATCAGAATAAATTTCCACTTTTTTGAATTATCCTTGAAGCTCTTCTGTTGAGTTTCTCTTAACGTTTTATTCTTCTGATATTCCCTTTCAGCGGTATCAAATTCGCAATTCTTTGATTCTGTAATATCAGACATTATCACACCATCTCAAACCGATTCATAATAACAGATTGCTACCTGGAACAGTTACTATTTGAAACATAATTGCAGTAAATCTCAAGGCAATCCCTGAAATTCCGTCAATTCCGGAAAGGCGGAGGATTGCAGCAGAGCCGAAAGGATTTTCCAGATTTCCCTGATAGCTACTGAAGCGGGAGTTTCAGGATCATATGCAGTTACTGGTATCCCTTTCGACATGGCAATGGTTACTGAATCATCGTACGGAATTCTCCCCAGAAGAATGATATTCTCTGCTCTGCAGAACGACTCAATTTCAATAGTTTTAGTTGAATTTATGTCGCTCCTGTTAATACATACAGCAGGGGTTATTCCGAAGTGTCTTACAGTCCCGAGAATTCTTGAAAGATCATGAATGGCTGAAACACCCGGTTCTGTTGAAATGAAGGCAAGATCAGCGCCTGCGGATGCCGCTATAACCGGACAGCCGATTCCCGGCGGACCATCAACCATGAGAAGAGTGCATCCCGCTTTTTCACAGGCTTCAACAGCAGCATTCTTAACAATTGTTACAAGCTTTCCGGAATTCTCTTCTCCGGCTTTCATTTCCGCATGAAAAAGAGGTCCATACAGAGATCCGGATCTGAACCATTTTCCCGCTGTTGCTCTCTGGCTGCTGATCGCGTTCACGGGGCACTGATGAAGGCAGGAGTTACATCCCTCACAGCTTATTCTGTCAATTCTGTAGTCACTTTTCTCCTGATTGGAAGAAGGCGGGATGACTGCGTCATATCTGCATATATCGAAGCATCTTCCGCAGCCGGTACAAATGCTGGTATCGATTTCAGCCTTAAAGCCACCTTTGAATGAATGCTCCTCTTCTAATTCTGGTTTCAGAAGAATCTCCAGGTTGGCAGCATCCACATCCGCGTCGGCGAGAACAAGTTCATTCTCATCGAACGCAAGATGTGCAAGAGCTGCGGTCAGAGAAGTTTTGCCGGTTCCCCCTTTCCCGCTGAGTATGACGATCTGCCTCATAATGAAATCTCTTCTCGAATTCTGTTAAGGATATCCAGGAATACTATTCTGTATTCCGGATAACCTTGAATCAGGGGGATTCCCTCCGAAAGCACTTCTGCTATGTTCCGATCCATCGGAATTCTGGCAAGGATAGGGAGATTTTCTGAATTACAGTATTCTTCTACCTTCATGTCACCGATTCCATCCCTGTTGATTATTACCCCTGCCTGGATATCGAGCTGATTTACAACGACATCGACAGCGGCTTTCAGGTCATGCAGTCCAAAGGGAGTTGGCTCTGTTACGAGCACAACGTAATCACTTCTGCTGACGGCTTCTACGACAGGACAGGATGTCCCCGGTGGAGCATCTATTACAACAAGACCTTCCCGCTCCTGATGAAGGTATTCTTTTAACAGAGAGGATATTGTCGGAACCGGCATCGCCTGACCGATATTCATAACCCCTCTTGCAAAATCCAATGAAGGAGTATTTCCCCCCTCTATTTTACCGGTAACATGCAGTATTTCCCTGATTGCATTCTCCGGACAAACAAGCATACAGCTGGCACAGCCATGACACATATCCCGGAACACGAGTGTTTTACTGCCCGCAACAGCGATGGCGTTCCAGACGCAGACTTCAGCGCATCGTCCACAGTATGTGCATTTGTCTTCATCAACCTCCGGAACCAGGACACCGGTCTCTCTTTTGAAAGTGTAATCGGGATCAAGAAAGAGACCGGCATTAGGTTCTTCAACATCGCAATCGAGGAGAAGGGGACGAATACCGGTTTCCTCTTCGGAAGCAGCGAGGGCAAGACTGACTGCTACCATGGTCTTGCCCGTACCACCTTTGCCGCTTGCTACTGCTATAACCATTCCGTAACTTACTCTCGAGTCATTCCTGTCCCGCATTTTGGACAGGTTAATTTGTTACATGGTTGTCCCGGTTGATGTTGACCCTTATGACCACAAGCCGGGCAGACGCAGTTTCCTCCAGGGCCGGCAGCGTATGGACCTCCGCCACGACCTCTTCCACCGATGCCATCTCTTCTCTGACCTCTTCCAATACCTCGGCTCATTGTCAAACTCCTTTCAACTGCCTTTCTCTGTAAGTGGCGGGATGATACTATCAAGTTTATTAAGCAGATCTTCAGCTTCCTCTTTTAGTCGGTCAACAGGTTCTTTCTCATATTCAGAAGTACCATGACCGTGTTCTACGCTTTCCCTGCATGGTGCGGCATCAGAAAGATAACCCGAGAGAAACTGCGTTACAGCTTTCTTTACAAAGCCTGACGCGCCTGTTGAGCATTTAATACCATAGTTGCTGAAAATGCTGATTGCGCGGCCTCCCATTCCTCCAGAGATCATTACGTCAGCTCCAAGGCTGTTTATGAAATCTGGAACCTGTCCGGGAGAATGAGAGGAGAAAAAAGGATTTTCAACCACTTCAGTATTCAGTATTTCACTATTTTCGATATTGATAACCGTGAAGTAAGGGCATCTTCCAAAATGATGACTTACAGAGCTGTCAAGAGCTTGATCGCTGTCCGATGATACTACAATTCTCATAGGGCTATCCCTCACTGATAGTGTCGAGTTGTTCAAGAATGTCCGCAACCTGTGCTCTGAGATCGCGAAGTTTTTCTGTAAGCATCTCAAGCTCCTCAACGTTTCCGCTGGTTCCTTCTGAACTGACTTCAGAATTACCAGCTATACCAGTATGGTTGTTTGCCGTAGCTGATCCCATTTTCCTGAGTTTGTCGTTTATGAATGAATCTACAGCTTCCCTCACAGTCCCGTTCTCTGCGATGTAGCATGATATCGAACCGGCCTGCAGCACCTCAAACGCATTTGGACCTATGTTTGCACTCAGAACAGAAGCAGGGTCTTTCTTAAGAACGAACTGAGCTGCCATTATACCTGCTCCGCTGCTCTGGCTGGTAGAAGGATTTTCAAAGGATTCGTGTGACATGTCATCCGTGTCAACAAGAATAAACCATTGAGCTCTTCCAAAAATGGGACTTATCTTTGAATCAAGATTCTCCCCCAGTGAACTGACTATTACTTTCATCTAATTCATTATCCCTTTCTTTGTTCTATCAGGTACTTGATGCGGCTCGCAATATACTCAATCGTGTCCGCTACATTCTGTACCTGCCTCTTCAGTGAATCCGTTTCAACGGATTCAGGATTTCCTGGAGAATTGTACTGCGGATATCTCTGCGGGAGCGGCAGACCCGTCTCATAGAAACGGTTCCTGTAGCCTCTTCCACCTCCCCTGCCATATCTGACAAATCCTCTTCCCGCTCCCCTTCCGGGAGCTGAGGCATACCCTTCTGCTGGAAAACCGGCGCACCTTCCCATAGCTCTCCCCGTCATTGGACCTTCACCAAGAGGTCCGGTTCCATTTCCTGCTGGCATTTCTTACTCCTTTCTCTTTTCATTATCGTTTCCATGATGAGTTTTCATATGGCTGTGATATTCACTGAAAAAACTGTGCAGAATTCTGTCAGTTTCCTCAAGATCCACAACCCATGTATCAAGGTAGAGATTGCCTTCTTCCGTAAGAGTGTAGACTCTTCTGGCAGGGCCTGAGTCACCCTCGGACCACATTGATGTAACAAATCCTCTTTCCTCGAGACTCCTTAGAATTCTGTAAATAGTACTGGAATCGGCTGGATTTCCACTGAAACCGAAGCGGTCAAGGTTTTCAAGAAGCTCGTAACCGTGCGATTCTCCGGCATGAAGCAGCAGAAGAAGGCAGGGTTCCAGAAATCTTCCGATTCTTCGTCTGCATCTACCCTGTGCTCCGTACCCGTTTCGCCCCCTTCGCTGCATAGTGTTCCTTTCATCTATGTGCAAGTAGCACCTAGATGATAATAACATATAATTCAATGTCAAGTTCTTTTTCCGGGATTATCAGTCCTCTGAACATGAAGCAATTACCCCGAGGAGATGAAGAAAACTCGAAAGAGAATGATACTTCTATATGACGGAGACGGCTGTTACCTATATATTTAAGAGGACAGAAAAAGACAAATTTTTACTAGTTTATTTTGTTACTAAATTCTTTAGATCAGCTTGCAAGAAAGTGTTCTGGAACCAGGAGTTATACAATACTGTTTACAAATAAGATGGCTCAAGGAAACCTGGTGGAAGTATGAAAAAGCCTGTGGAAAACGATCAGATACTGAAACATCTTGAATCTGTTACAAAAAGGATGTCAAAACTTGAAGAAGAACTGAATTCGCGAAAAACAATGCTTGAAACAATTTTTGATCTTATTGATAATCTTGTTGTTATAATTGATAAAGATGGAATCATCCAGTTCGTAAATATGCAATTTGAGAAAGTTGTCGGGTTCAGCACAAATGAATTGGTCGGTAAAGTAAACTGGTTCCGGTTTGTTTCTGAAGAAGACATCGAACATGCTAAAGGATTCTTCCTTGACAGAACAATGGCTTCCGGTGATTCTCCATCAACATACAGCCTTCGAGTTATCCTTCCAGGGAAAGAAACCCGGCTTATGCAGGCAAATGTAGGGTTCATTCCAGGAACTGATGATAGAATAGTAGTGCTTAAAGATCTTTCTGAAGTGATTCAAGCCCAGAATAAGGCAGCAGAGAGCGAAGAAAGATATCGCGCTGCCATTGAAAACACGAGAGATGGCATTCTGATCTGCAGTAAAGACAGAGTTCTTTTTACAAATACCAGTTTCTGCAGCATGACCGATCAGACTCGTGAACATATTTACTCTGTTAACCCTATTACGCTGTTTCATCAGGATGACGTGAGCAAGCTGCTCTCAATAATCAGAGCAGAAGGAAAAGATTTAAAGAGAACTGCAGTTATTGAAGCCAGAGTACGCAGGAGAGAAGGATATTTCCAGGGAGAACTATCCACTGTCGGTATCAAGTACCGTGATAGCCATGCGGTGTTCATTTCCATCAGAGAGCTTTCGGAGCGTAAAAAGATTAAGAAGGAACGACAGGATAATCGCGACTTTCTGGAAGCGTTAATAGAGAATTCACCGATTGGAATATCTGTTCACGACAGAAATGGAACACTTCTGATGGCTAATGAATCCTGGAGAAGAATCTGGATGAAGACGAAGGAAGACCAGCTGGAAAAGATGATTCCCAGATCTAAACTCGTAATGGATGAGAAAGACTCCTATCTCGGAGATTATATCAGGCCGGTAGAGGATATATACCGTAACGGAGGAGAACTCTACATCCCGCAACTCAGGCTTCTTAACCCTTATATAGAAGGAACTGAATGGATTTCTCACCACTTTTACGCTCTCAAGAATGAAAAAGGAGAAGTTGATAAAGTCATCACACTGACGGCAGACCTCACCGAATCGTTCAAAACCAGGGAAGAACTCGAAGTAACGCGAGACAAGTATAGAGAACTTTCCAGAAATATTCCGGTTGCAATCTACCGGTCAACGTCGGAGCCGGGAGGACGCATACTATCCGCAAACCCTGAGATGTTCAATATGTTCAAAATTGAGAATGTCGAGGATCTCGGAAACATCTGTGTTCAGGAACTTTACGTTAATACTGATAGAAGACTGGACTTAATTGAAAAGATCCATCGCGAAGAAGTGGTTGAGAATTTTGAAGCGGAACTTAAAAGGCAGGACGGAACCGCTTTTCTTGCTTCAATTTCAGCAAAAGGAATAGTAGGAAGCAGCGGAGGAATAGAGTACATTGAAGGTATAATCAGAGACATAACAAATCAGCGAAGAATAGAGGAAGATCAGCAGAAAGTTGAGAATCTGGAATCAATAGGAACCCTTGCCGGTGGTATAGCACACGATTTCAATAACCTCCTGATGAGCATTCAGGGAAACATCTCGCTCGCAATATCCGGCACTGACGAAAAAGAAAACCGAAATCGGCTTCTTCTGGCTGAAGCAGCTACAGATGACGCTGCCGATTTAACAAGACAGCTTCTTACATTCTCAAGAGGCGGAGTGCCGGTAAAGAAAAAAGTTGACCTAAAGAGTATAGTTCCCACTTCAGCGAGGTTTGCATTGAGAGGTTCCAGTATTCTGGCGGAATTCGACATTAACGACGATCTTAATTTTGTTGAAGTTGATGTTGAACAGATTTCTCAGGTTATCAAGAACATAGTCCTGAACTCAGCTCAAGCTATGCCGGATGGTGGAATAATTAAAATTACCTGCAGAAATATGGAAATCACAGAAGATGATAACAATTTGAAGAAAGGAAGTTATGTTCTTACTTCAGTGAAGGATTTCGGAGAAGGAATTTCCTCCGAGGATATTTCAAAGATATTCAATCCCTACTTCACAACAAAATCAGGTGGGACAGGATTGGGACTATCTATGTGCTATTCAATTATTTCCCGACACTCAGGTACTATTCGAGTTTTTTCAGAACAGGGTAAAGGAACTGAATTCGCAGTATATCTGCCGATTGCAACAGGTATTTCCACTGATGAAGCGAAAACAGAAGATATTGAAAATCATGATCCGGTTAGTGATTCGATGTATGTTCTGGTTATGGACGATGACCCAGGTATAAGAGATGTTCTGACAGGTATGCTTGAGATCCTCGGACATAAGGTTGAAGAATGTGAAAATGGTGCGGATGCAGTATCCCTTTACAAAAAGCAGATATCTTCCGGGAAACCATTCGACATTGTTATCATGGATTTAACCATACCCGGAGGAATGGGCGGGGAAGAAGCGGTCAAATACCTCAGGGAAATTGATCCTGAAATAAAAGCTATAGTATCCAGTGGATATTCAAATAATGCAGTGATATCCAATTTCTCCGATTACGGTTTTTCCGGAAGACTCACAAAACCATTCAAGGTATCAACGCTGAAACGAGAGATTCGCTCTGTCCTCAGTAAATGAAAGCAGCCAGAAGCCGGGATTTGATCTTGAGGATACAAGCAGGATATTTAACAGGAATACAATCAGAAAAGGAATTATCCTCTTTCTCTTCATCTCAATAGCAGCACTTGCAGGCATTTTTCTTTACTCAAATACTGAGAATTCCCTTGAAGCTCTTTCAAATCTACAGCCAGTATATCTTCTTTTGATTCTACCGCTGTCGTTTCTTGACCTCTGGCTGGGGGGGCTCAGGATTCATGTCTTTACCCGTAAGCTGAAACCGGGTACAAGTACATGGCTGAGTTTCAGGGCAAATCTTGCTAATATCTTTATGGGTGCGGTTACTCCGTCACAGACAGGCGGTGGCCCGGCACAGCTTTTCATTCTGAACCAGGGAGAGATATCCATTGCAAAGGGAGTGTCGATTGGTGTTATTAACTTCCTGTCAACCATAGTGTTCTTTATTATTGCTTCGGGAGGAGCACTTCTGTTTCTTGGAGGAAGTTTTTCATCGCAAGTAGTAAATCACTTGATAGTCGCGGGTTTTGTGGTGTTCTGCCTTCAGTTCATAGTTGTCCTGACAGCGTTGCTGAAACCATCGATCTTTGAACGATTCTTCAATTTTCTTACAGGATTCTTCAGCAGGGTCCCCAGTATCGCAAAAAAGTCTGAAGCTCTGCGAAAATGGTTCAGCCTGTTTGTTGAACATTATGGAGATACCTGCAAGTTCTTTTTCAACAAGGAATTAGTGGTAGTTCTACAGAGTTTTGTGCTCACAGGACTGCTGTACCTGAATAAATTTACACTTGCATACTTCATTATGAGGGGTATAGGGGGAACCGGAGGATATATGGATGTGATCGCAATACACATGATAATCTTTTTTATCTCCTATTTTGCCCCTAGCCCGGGGGCCAGTGGAGTAGCGGAACTTACAACTGCTGCGTTGATGAGTTCTATAATATCAAGGAATCTTCTTCCTCTATTTACACTTCTGCAGAGATTTTTTCTGCTCTATATTCCAGTAATTCTGGGAATCTTTACGGTGCTGAATGCGGTTCGCAGAACAGAAAAAGTGAATACAACCGGAAACAGAACAAATGATACAGGAGAGGTTTGAATTGAGAGCATTCAAGGCATACGATATCAGGGGAGTTTACGGTAAGGATTTTGACGGGGCGACAGTTTACAGGATAGGATTCTTCCTTCCCGGACTTCTTTCGGCAAGGAAAGTTCTGGTCGGTTATGATTGCAGGGAATCAACACCCGAAATATTACAGAATCTCATCAAAGGCATCACAGACGGTGGAGCAGATGTTTTCAACATGGGGCTCGCGACAACTCCAATGGTCTACTTCGCGACAGCCACACATGGATTCAAAGCCTCGGTTCAGATTACAGCTTCGCATAATCCAGGAGAGTACAATGGCTTGAAAATTTCCCGCGAGGGAGCTCTTCCCGTCGGATATGATTCCGGCTTGAGGGAACTGGAGGCAATGGTTGAAAGTAAGGAAGTAGAGCTGTCTGAACTAAAGGGCGAAGAACTTGAACTGCCAAATATAAAGGCTGAATATCTGTCATTTCTGAATAAGTTCCGGGGAGATTATACTGATCTTGAATTTGGGATTGACTGCTCAAACGGAATGGCTTCAATACTTGTGCGTAATCTTTTTGGATACGCCCCGGAAGTCATTTACAATATTCTGGATGGTACTTTTCCTAACCACCCTCCTAATCCTCTCGATGAAAGGAATACCAGTGACCTGAAAGCCCTCGTAATAGAAAACAGACTGGATATAGGAGTTATTTTTGATGGTGACGCGGACAGGGTCATGTTCGTTGATGACAGAGGAAGATTTGTCCCTCCTGATCTGATCACTGCCGTTCTCGGACTGCATTATCTTCTTGAACGGAAGGGATACGTTCTATGTGACATAAGAACATCACGCGCTGTTATCGAATACATTAAAAAACTTGGAGGCCGACCGTTCATGTGGAAAGTCGGTCATTCTCATGCCAAGATGAAAATGAGAGAACTGAACGCGATTTATGGAGGGGAGCTGGCAGGTCATTACTATTTCAGTGAATTCTTCAACTGCGATTCCGGCATGATTGCGGCGCTTCTTGTACTGAATATAGCGGTGCGGCTGAAAGCTACTGGAATAACATTCTCCTCTCTGATCGATTCAATTTCAATTTACGCGAACTCCGGAGAAGTCAACTTCAGGATTGATGATAAAGAAGCGGCGATGGAGAGTCTTAAAAATTACTTCACTTCAATAGAGAAACCGGAAGCGATTTATGACTTTGACGGGTATAGAATTGAATTTTCCGACTGGTGGTTCAGTATAAGACCTTCCAATACAGAACCATATCTGCGCCTCGTAGCTGAAGCGGTTGACGAGAAGCTCCTGGAATCGAAGCTGAAGAAGATAAACCAGATACTGGAATCCGGAGGACACAGATAACTGTGCCCCCCGTTCCATAGTTTTTATCTGATAAGCATAACCTGCCTGGTTACAGAACCGACTTCTGTCCATATACGTACGAAGTAGATTCCAGAAACTGCTGGATTTTCATTTGCGTCCCTGCCCTGCCATATGACTGTATGTTCTCCGGCCATGAACTCCTGTCCGGCAATGGTCTTAATCTGCCTTCCGGAGAGGTCGTAAACGGAGATTTCCGCAAATCCAGGTGAAGCAAGGCTGAACGGTATGACAACCTGGGCAGAGAAGGGATTGGGATAGAGAGGATTTATGGAAAGAGCAGAAGCGTCCGCGTTTTCCCCCTCAATTCCTTCATAGTAATTACTGAGAGCCTTGATGCAGAAATTCGCTGTTGTGTCCACTGTTGTAAGGTCAGTCCAGGTCGAGCTGTCAAGGTAGAAGCTCTCACCAGGACTTGCAGATGATTCTACAATAGTTCTGTAACTGGCTCCGAGCAGTACAGGAACATCCGATGTACAGCCAAAGGGTTGTCCTCCATCCAGAAGCTCCAGGTAGACATAGAAATCACATCCTGTATCGATATTTACAGCAGTTGAAAGGTCAATGGTATGAAATCCGGTATATGAAGCCGTACCACTTTGGCTCGAAAGTTCATTAAGGAGTTCTCCGCCGGAGAAAGTTTCGAAGACCTTCACTGTGTAATCGACATCATCCACAGCAGTGAAAAAACTCACCGCCTCCACCGTTTCATAGTTATCAGCCACGAAAGCATTGAATGCCTCTGTTGCTGTAAGAAGAGTATCTCTCCATCCGTGGTAGTCGTGGTAGTAAATATTCGAATATCCAAGAGGCTCAACGTCGCGAAGGGAAATAGCGCCCATTGTGGGATTCTGGCAGCAGTGTTTGTCGTAATAGGAAATCCAGAAGAATCCGTCATTTCCCCACCAGGTACCCCAGCTGTTCTTGCAGAGCCAGGCGCCTGGCTGCGGAGCCTGTGTTGCCTTTGCATCATCCCAGCCTATGATCGATATGGCATGGTTCGGATCAAGTGTGCTGGAAGGCGGCTGATAGTGAATATAGCCTGACATGAAGCCGCCACCGGAATACATGCATGTTCCTATGACTCCATAGTCCATAATGACCTGCTTGATCTCATTGATATTCTCAAGGCCTGCTCCCGCGGTGTACCACGCGATCGACCTTGGATAGTAGTAATGATAACTTGGAAGAGATCTTTCGGGAGGAGTATCATAGGATTGCCCGTCGATGTTTCTAACGGCTCCCTCCCCTCTGGTGAGATAAGCTGAAGTCACAAGGTAATCACCTCCCTGATGCACCTCAAGTCCGCCGCCGGTTGGAGGATCTGTGTCATCATTATTGAACTGGTTGAAACCGTTCCACCAGTCAAGATGGTATTCAGCAAGATTAGGCTCACCGGTCTCTCCCGCTGCTGCCCATGCACCTGTCATCAATAGATTTCCCTCAATGGCTGACATTGCTCCAAAGGTCCAGCATGTGCCGCCCTGCTGGCTTTTAACCGAAGTTACGTAGCTTTCACCAAAGACATCGCGCAGATCGTAAGTTGAAGGCGGATCAGCTGTTGAAAAGGAAACAAAGGATAAAAGCAGGAAAATCAGCATAAGTTTTTTCATAGATGAACCTCCAAAGAATAAGTTCTGTTAGTAGTCTGACATTATATTGTAACATGAATTTGGCTGGACAGTTCCAGTAATAATGCCTGTATCCTTTGAACAGGTCAAGTTTGCAGGGTGGTTGTATATTCTAATTCGCTGGCGCAGATGGAAAAGAAAGCTATATATTTGTTATTGCAGATACGGAGTCATTGCGTAGAAACTTTATTAAAGAACAGACGCAAATCAAAAATTCATCATTCGACTATCATTAGTACTGTTCAATTTGGAAGGAGCATTTCATGCTCGAAAAACTCAGAACGATGATCAAAGGAGTTAAAGCGGATTTCATTGATATCCGGTACGAGATCAAGAGGGAGACCAATATAGGTTTCACCGGCAGGGAAATCAGGCAGATAGGTTCCAACAGCACTGACGGATATGTCGTGAGAGTCCTGAAAGATGGTGGATTCTCCACCGCTACTGTAACAAAGGAAGAAGATGTCAGCCGTGCGCTGGAGCTTGCTGTCGAAGGAGCAGAGACAATAGTCGCGACAGGAGGCAGGAAATCTGCGCTTGAGCAGGTTCCGGTTGTCCGGGACAGAGTCGTGCTTGAGCTGAACGGAGATCCCAGAGAAATCCCGATTGATGAGAAACTTGCCCTGACCAGCATGTACAACGATCTTTTACTGGAGCAGCCTTCTGTTGAAACAACTAACCTTTCATACAAGGAGATCGGCAGAGAGAAGTATTACGTCAACTCCGAAGGATCTGCTGTTTCGGAAGAGATCCTGACAACAAATATTGCAGGTGAGGTCATTGCAAAACGGGACAACCTGCTTCAGAACATAAGAATTTCAATAGGCGGAGCTGACGGATATGACCGTCTTCTTGGCAGAAATGAGGATTTTATCAAACGAGCGCGGATAGCAGGAAAGCTGCTTGACGCAGAACCGGTAAAGGGCGGCACATACAATGTGATACTCAGCCCTCTTCTAACCGGTGTATTCGTTCATGAAGCTTTTGGACATTTCAGTGAAGCGGATATCATTGAGGATAATCCCTCTTTGAGAGAGAAGATGTCTCTCGGGGAAAGTCTGGGTACGGAACAAGTTACTATAATCGCGGATTCAACGATCCCGAATCAGATCGGTTACTACAGATACGACGACGAAGGCGTCGAAGTGAAACCGGTGACTCTTATGGACAGAGGAGTACTGACAGGAAGACTTCATTCACGTCGTACCGCAAAAGCTTACGGAGAGCCCGTAACAGGTCATTCAGTGGCTGAAGATATGAGTTTTGAACCCATAATCAGAATGGGGACCATCTATATCGAACCCGGAGAAAAAAGCTTTGAAAAACTGCTCGAAGAACTCGATGAAGGACTCTATCTGGTTGATGGTAAAGGCGGTCAGACAAGCGGAGAGAATTTCACGTTTGGAGCTCAGTACGGTTTTATCGTTAAAAACGGAAAAGTCGGCCCGATGATTCGTGATATAAATATTATGGGCAACCTGTTCACCACACTGCAGAATATTACCGCAGTCGGGAATGACATGATTCTGTCGGAAAGGGGAGGCTGCGGAAAAGGGCAGCTGAATATTAAATCCGCTCTTGGAGGGCCTCATGTCCTCATTCGCGATATGGTAGTAGGGGGTGTATGACATGAAAAAACTTCTGGAAACGGCATCAAGAGTATCGGATCAGGCAGAAGTATACAGTGTACGCACTGATTCAAGCTCTCTCGAGATGAGAAACGGAACTCCGACGGATCTATCCGCATCAATTCAATCAGGATATGCGATCAGGCTGCTGAAGGATGGCAGAATAGGAACGGCTTATACAAAGAATCTTCTTGACCGGGAAGAACTCGTTGAAAACGCTCTCAATTCTCTAAAAGGGAATGTGAAAGCCGGATTTTCTTTTCCAGCCCCCGCGGATATCCCCGGCCAGATGGTTCCTGACGATTCTATTGCTGCTATGGGGTATCATGATCTTCATAGGTTCTCGGATAGAGTACTTGATCATCTTAATGGAAAGATTGAGGGACAGATTGATATCCATGGCGGTCGAGGTATCACTGATCTCTCGATTATCAATACCAGCGGACTCGATGTCTCCAGCAAAACTTCTTTCATGTACACGTTCGCTTCCTTGCTCTTTCCCAACACAGAGACTGCGGTACGCAGAATATTCATGAGCAGAAAAGCGGCGGATTTCCCGAAAGGGGAACTAGATAATCTTGTGAATATGTACAATGCAGGCTTGCCTGAAGTGGAGATTCCCACCGGAAAAATGAAGGTTATGTTCATGCCTGACTCAATGTACACTCTTATCTGGAGACTCTCAGCCGCTGCGTCCGGCAAATCTTTCTACAATAGAATATCTCCTCTTCAGAATAAACGGGGAGAGCAGATCGTTTCAGAAAAGTTTACACTATATGGAGACCCGACCGACCCGGACGACGTTTCCCAGCAGTATTTCGATGATGAAGGCGTGCCAACCGGGAAACACACGATAATAGACAGAGGAATTTTCAAGGATATTATCCTCAATCTTGATTACGCTGAAAAACTCAACGAGAAACCTGCGGGGAATGGATTCAGAGGCGGAATGTGGGGAGGCGAGACGATTTCTTTACCACCTGCACCTTCACTGCAATGCAGCAGGATTGCGCCCGGATCTGCTTCTTTAGAGGAGATGATCGCGTGTATTGACAAAGGAGTCATTATTCTCGGAGTTCTAGGCGCCCATTCAGGCAACATCCTGAACGGTGATTTTTCTGTTGGACTCAACCCCGGATTTTACGTTGAGAATGGCGAGATCAAGGGAAGGGTCAAGGACGGAATGGTTGCAGGCAATGTCTACGAGATACTGATGAATGTCGAGCATGTCGAGGATACGCTTCATGATTCAGTAACGGGGGGTAAATATCCCGCGATACTGATCGATAACGTCAGTGTTGCCGCTAAATAGAATAGGGGGCCGGGCCTAACATTTAAACATTTTTATGCGGGGACACGCACCGTAGAGTGCATGTCCCCGTGGGGCGAAGTTAAAATGTTAGGCCCGGCCCCCAGAGAGGATTCTATGCGTTTTTCGGAACTTGCACTGGAGACCAGATCGATTCGACGATTCAAACAGAATGTCAGATTTTCAAGAGAAAACATCTATACTTTCATTGATTCAGCCAGATTTGCCCCCAATGCGGCCAATCTTCAGTTATTGCGATTCAGCGTTGTAACTTCAGAGAATAATTGTGAAAAGATATTTCCGGCACTGAAATGGGCCGGCTATCTTGATGAGTGGAAAGGTCCGGAAGAGGGTGAGAAGCCGTCAGCCTACATAGTTATTCATGCTCCGGACGAGGAAAAACCATATACAAAAATAGATGTAGGAATTGCAGCGGCTTATATAGTTCTCTCTGCGAGAGAAGCGGGTTACGGTTCATGCATCATAATGAGTTTTGATTGCGGAATTATTTCAAAAGCAGTAAATACTCCAGAGGATTACAGACCGCAACTTGTTATAGCCCTCGGCGTTTCCGGGGAAGAAGTTATTCTTGAGACTGTGCAGAAGGATATAAAATACTGGAGAGACGAACTTGGCAGACACCATGTTCCTAAACTCAGACTGAAAGACATACTGACGAAACAGTAACATTTATTGGAGGATAGTAATGTTCAGCTCGGAGATATACTCGGATCGCAGACAACGACTGATAAAGGAAATGCCTGAAGAATTTGCTTTGATTCTCCCCCCTTCAACATCAAAACCTTCCAGTGCGGACGGGCATTATCCTTATACCCCGAATTTGAATCTTGTCTATCTGACAGGGATAACACAACCGAGAACCTGGCTTGTCATACACAGAAGAAAGAATATGGACGTCAGGGAAGACTTGTTCATAGATGCCTACGACGAAACTCACGCGAAATGGATTGGATCTGTTCTGACAAAAGAAGAAGCTCAGGAAAAGAGCGGAATAGAGAACATTTCATTCAATACGGGCGTGAAGAAATGGATTGACCGAATCATACAGCGCTGGGGCATAGAAAATGTTCTGATGGACTATCCAATTGCGGGTGTTACAGGTGAAAAAGGCAGCAGGCTGAGGTTTGCAGATGAACTTCTCGCCGCATACCCGCATCTGAATTTTGGCAGGCTATCCAGAAACGTCTTCCGTATGCGCATGATAAAGGATACAGAAGAACTGGATCTATTGCGGCAGGCAATAGAGCTTTCGAGAAAGGGTTTCGCCCGTGCTCTCAAAGCATTGAAACCGGGGATGCTTGAGTATGAATTTGAAGCAGAGCTGCTGTACGAATTCATGCGAAACGGAGAGAAAACACCAGCGTTTCCAGCAATAGTTGCCGGGGGAAGCCGTGCAACATGCCTTCATTATAGCGACAATGATCAGCCTCTAGAGGATGGAACTATGCTACTCCTGGATTTCGGGGCCAGGAAACAGCTGTACAATGCGGATATTTCCAGAACCATTCCGGTGAACGGCAAATACACAGACAGACAGCGAGAGCTTGTTTTGATGGTGATAGAAGTTCAGGAGGAAGCCATACGGCTCCTTCGGCCCGGGAAGCTGCACTCGAAGTGGAACTCCGAAGTTGAAGAATTTTATGCCCGGATTCTGATGAAAAAGGGCTTAATTGAAAAGGAAGAGGACCTTAAGACATTCTACTATCACCCTGTCGGGCACCATCTTGGACTGGATACACATGATGAAAACGTTATCAGTGATAAACTTCAGGCGGGTATGGTACTTACTGTTGAACCCGGATTCTATTCTGAGGAAGAAGGTATCGGCATAAGAATAGAGGACGATGTTCTTATTGGAGAGAAAGAGAATACAGTGCTTTCAGAGAGCATTCCGAAGCATCCTGATGAGATCGAAGCGATAATGGCTGGAGGAAGCTGATATAGAGTTTTCCATTGAAGACAATAAATGGATGGAACTGGCTCTCGATCAGGCTGAAGAGGCTTTTGGAGCGGGAGAAGTTCCTGTAGGAGCTGTGCTTGTGGAACCTTCGGGGAGGTTCTTTTCTGATCGGAATCGAACAAGGGAAACAGGTCTTCCGGCTTCTCATGCCGAACATCTTGTGATAACCGCTGCCGCGGAAGCAAGGGGAGACTGGAGACTTGAGGATTGTACCCTTTACACAACACTTGAACCCTGCCTTATGTGCGCGGGACTCGCTGTGATCTCCCGCATACCGAGAATCATCTACGGTGCCTGGGATAAAAGGTTCGGAGCGTTTGGATCTGTCACGAATATTCTTGAGATGCCGAACCTTAATCACTACCCTGATGTTAAGGGTGGATGCCTTGCGGACAGGTCATCCGTCCTGCTTAAAAAATTCTTCCGTCAGGGTCGCTTAACAGGGTCAAACCTTGTATTTTAACATTTTGTGCTTATACTTATATATATTTAATATTAAATAAGCACTGCAAAAAGGAGATCAAAATACTTACTCTTGACATTTCCTTGATACCAAAAGAGAAAAATCGGACATGTCATTAAAACTATCTCTAATAAGATTTACTAATGATGAAAGCAAAAAGTCAAGAGTAAAGATGCGCCCCCTTCTCCCCAAGGTGTTTTCTGAAGATTTTCGAGAGCCTGTCATCATTTTCGCTTGAGCCGAACAGCCAGAGCATCTCAACGATGTTCTTTTTATCGTGTGTTGAAAAAACGGAAAGATGACAACCATGTTCAGCGTAGTCTTCAGAGAAGAAAACACCCTTTTCAAGAGAATATGCCTCGACAAAACCCTTTCCGGGCGTCTCGACCCTGGCCCAGTCACCGACGAAGGACCACGATCCCGCATGCTTTCTTCCCTGTCGAAGGAGCGGTTCAATCTTTGATGAGAATACTGCATTCTCATGTTCTCCTCCTGGGGAGAGGAAACCGCGGACATCGAATTCTCCACCCAGATACGTTTCGTGAAGAGCCTCGGGACAGAACCTGGTTCGGATAACAGGAATACCCGGGAACATTGAGACTCGCCAGGTCAGATTCAATGAGCCGTATTTCTTATGGTCTATCTTCCATCTGAGTTCCCAGCCTTTTTCCGCCAGACCGTTTGTTTCCAGCTCGAATTTGCTCCATTCAGGCTTTAGCGTGTCGAGTTTGAAGGGTTTTTCTCCAGAAGTATTTACCCTGGGTATTATTCCCCCGAACCATGGTTTCTCCCAGGCGAAGTCCGAAGGGCCGGGATGAGAGGACATGAGAAACTCCACATCGTCCAGTTTCAGGCTGAATACATGCCCGAATTCCGTAGGGTCAAGAAAAGCTTTCATTCTCTCATTCTGAAGAACAAGTATCCCGTCGTCCTCGATAAGTTTTGTGGATTCAACGGTTTCGGGAAGTATTAGAACCGGATATACGGTCTTTCTTTCCGCCATCACAAGGCCGATCTCACTGAAGCCGGAACCGGATATCGCAGCGGAGATGGAAGATTCTTTGGATACAGATCCTTCGGAGAACACTTCACCATCGAGAGTAATGGCAGCTTTACGCTTTCCAAGCAGGCGGTGCGATAGCTTTACTTCTGCTCCATTCCGCATGACAGGCGTAATATTGTGGTTGAGAAAACTGAATCGTTTCTCCGTTTCTCCAAGCTCCCAGCCAAGGGATGTGGCTCTCCTGAAAAGACAGTCGAAATTGCCGTCAGAGAAAAGCAGCTTCAATACGGGTGATTCAGCACATTCACCGGGTTTAATACGAATTTCCTCAGTTTCGGGTCTATCATACCGAAGATTGGACCAGTCAGGGAAATAAGCTATCAAGGATATGTCGGAGCCGGACAAAGCCAGCCATGGCGCACCGAGTTCGTCTACTATTTTCGGTAGATCTTCCGTCCAGTCAGGAATCTGGTTGTATATTCTGCTGCCGGTGTAGACACCTTCCTTCAAAGGGATAGCGTCAGTTCCGGGCGTAAATGTCTGCCCCCCGCCCCATACAGCCGAAAACCTGATTTTCTGCACTGAATCCGATCCATTCCGAACAATACTGCTCGCCCTGATGAAACCTGCCGGATCAAGTGAAAAACTGCATTCATGAACCATTCCGGGTCTGGCAGACCAGACAGTGCTTGCTTTGACAACATTTCCGTCAAGTTTGAAATCATACAACTGATGCGGAAGATCCGAGTTCCAGTAAGGCGGACCGGCGTAGAGTCTGAGTCCTCCCAGATTGGATGGTTTGTCGTCCATACTGTGCCCCCAGACGGACGTCCATGCCCCGGTGCTGGCAACCTCAATAGAAATATCCCTGCCGATAATCACTGCTGATTTCCTTGTGATTCTAGATTCAGGAATGCCTGTAAAGGGTCCGGATACAAGTATGAGTTTTTCCTCGGCTCCGCATTGATCGAACAGCTTGAATCTGAGCGCAAGTTCGTATACTCCGTTCGGTAGTTCAGGGAGAGGAATTCTGATCCGTTGAAAGACGGATTCATCAAGTTTGAATTTCTGTTCCTGAAGCTTTTCACCGTTCAATGAAGTAAGCACAGTCACGGAATCGGCATCAGTAAGTTTCTTGAGGTCAAGCTCAAGTACACCCTGTCCCTGGCGGATCCTCCTGACAGGAGGCGAAAGCAGCGATACAGGCTCTTCAGCTCTTATCCCGAGGCCTAATTCCACAGGGATTTTCCCGGGAATCAGTGCTGATACTCTGGGGGATCGATCTCTCTCAGGAACAGGAACCTCTACCGGTTCATGAACGATTTTAAAGCCCGAAGTCGCATTATCCAGCGTGACCGATGATGGAGCTGAAAGATACTCATGAGATTTTATATCAATTCTATCAGGCAGTGAATCCCCTGCAAGATTTATGCTGACTTCTCTGCCGAAGAAGATCTTCCCCACTTCACGTTCGATGGAAGCAGTCACGCCGGGGGCATTTATCCCGCACAATATTCTTCCCCTTCTGTCGAACACAGCCTCAAAGGATCTATCCTTGATCACAAATCGATATTTGAATACCTCCCTGCCCGAAGCAGTTTTCTGTTCATCTGGTTCAACTGCCAGTTCCCGCTCGAAACTGTCGTACCATGATTCACCATCCAGGAATTCCTTGAACTCCGGCCTTCCTATCAGGAAAGGCATGTAGTTCTGCATGTAGACCATGGTATCAGGTACCCAGAAGAAGCCTGTCTTCTTGTAAAGAGGCATAGCCTTGAGATTGGCAGGCCATGTATGAAGGTCAATTCTGTAGTAGCCCCTCTCAGCGGTTCTTTCCACAGCGTCCAGAAGGAGTCGTTTGCCAATCTTCTTTCCGTGCAGGTCCGGAACTACATTTACAAGAGCCACATATGCGGCGTCCGGCTCGCCTCCGTACGGTGTTGTGCGGCAAAAACCCACCACACGGTCTCCGTCCAGAGCCAGTACAGTAAAGAGCTTACCGGATGATAGCTCTTCCATCTCAACGCTTTCAGCAGTGAACTCGGAAGCGCCCAGAAATCCGGGAGGCCAGCCTTCCCTGCTCTCAGACCACATGGTTGCCACACCCTTCGCGTGGCGCTTCTCATAGATTTCAAGAATTATAGTATTTTCCATAGCAGTTCTCTTTCAAAATAGCAGTGAATTTTTATCTATGTAATTAGATATCCGGTTAGTAACCTTACCGCACTCGTACTATTGATGATATTTTCAGAACCCCTTATTTTCCAAGGAAGAGTGAACTCAGGCTTCGACCTTCATGTATTCGCTTGATGGCCTCAGCAAAGACTCTGGCAACAGAAAGGGTTTCAATCTTATTCAGAGGGCCGTTCACAACCTTCTCAGCGGCTTCAGTATCGAACTCAACTGTATCGGTGACAAAGAGTTTTGTAAAAGGACTGTCTTCTATTCTCTTTACAGCGTTTCCTGAAAGAATGCCGTGTGTAACAAATGCATATACGTCCTCCGCTCCCCGTTCAACCACTATATCGGCGCACATAACCAGGCTTTTTCCAGAAAGAGTTTCATCATCGTTTATAATGACGGTTCTGCCGGTGAGATCGTCAACTCCTTCAACTGTTCTTACATGCGGAGTTTCGCTATCATCAACCCTTATCTTTTTGACGTATCCTGTTATTATATCAGGAGTACCGCCTTCCTCCCTGATTGATCTTGCCGTGTGCATCGCAAGAAAATCGTTATTCATGATACTTCCGGAGTCCGGAGCAACAAAGGCCAGTTTCTCTGTACCGAATGACAATATTTTCTCCAGAAATACACTGTCTGCATGAAGCTGGTCCACAGGGATATTACTGAATCCCTGGCTCTGAGGGCAGTGAAGGGTCATGGTTAGAACCCTGTCAGCCTGAACGGCTTCAAGCAGATCAAACGACATCTTCGCGGATATAGGTATTCTGGGTTTGTCTTTCTTATCGCTTCTTGCGTAAGGAAAATAGGGCGTTACAGCCGTTATCCTGCCGGCACTGTCTTTCAGGGCATAGATCATCTGTAGAAGCTCGATGATATCACCTGATATTTTACCGAAAGACCGATCCCTGTCCTGGAAGATCGACCTTTCGCCGGACTGTATGACAAACACATCCTTTTCGCGAACGGATTCACCGGTGAAATTAACCATGAGATTGCCATTGGAGAACTGGATGAACTCAACCGGTTCGGGATCTATTCCAAGTATTTCACAGATCCGGTTTCCAAGAGACTGGCTTGATCTCCCGCAGCAGATGGCAATGTTTCCAAACATTCACGCCCCTCCATTCAAAGATAACAGAGAGTTAAAAGTGTATCCCGGATTTCATCAACAGCACTGTACAGGCGGTTATAATTCAACCTCCAGGTCAGGATTATGCACAGGAAATATAGATGCTTATATTATGCTGATTGGGAGAGCCTTCGGGAAGTGCTCAGATGAAGGTTTCTCATATTGATTATTCAGGATTGCATAAATACTAAATGCCGGAGGCGATTATGGATCGCAGAATACGTATACTGATCGGAAAACCGGGTCTTGATGGACATGACAGAGGAGCCAAATATATCGCGAGATCTCTGCGCGATGCCGGCATGGAAGTTATCTACACTGGAATTCGCCAGACACCGGAAGCGATAGCGAATGCGGCCATCCAGGAGGATGTTGATTTCATCGGTTTGTCTCTGCTGTCAGGTGCTCACAATTACCTGTTCCCTGAAGTAGCCAGACTTCTTAATGAAAAGGGTGCCACTGATATAATCCTTTTTGGAGGAGGAGTTATTCCGGAGGAGGATATCCCGGATCTGAAGAAGGCTGGATTCAAGGCTATATTCACTCCGGGAACTGCTGCGAGTGAAGTTATAGACTTTATTCAGAACGAATTCCAGTCAGGGTAATTCCACAATGGCGCAAATCCGTCAAGGTCTAAATCTGCTTCCAGCGGAAATTGAAGGTTTTATCACGGATGTGAGGGAAAGCAGACCCAGAGGTCTGGCCCGAGTTCTCTCAATGGTTGAAAACGGGCACCCACTCAGCTCCATGATACTCCACTCTCTTTACAATCCGGACAGGCAGGGAAAAACCATCGGAGTAACCGGCCCGCCGGGAGCCGGCAAGAGTACTCTTGTGAACCTTCTCATTGAATACTGGAGAAATCTCAACAGGCAAGTAGGAGTTATAGCCGTTGACCCGTCGTCACCTTTTTCCGGCGGTGCTCTGCTGGGGGACAGGGTACGGATGCAGACCCACGCTTCAGATCCTGGAGTATTTATCAGGAGCATGGGCAGCAGGGGACATCTTGGAGGTCTTTCCGGGGCAACAAGGGACGCTCTTGAAGTACTGACTGCGGCTTCCTATGACCCTGTGCTGGTGGAGACGGTTGGAGTAGGTCAGGCGGAAGTGGAAGTTGCCTCTCTAGCGGATATCACTCTGCTTGTACTTGTGCCAGGTCTTGGTGATGAAGTTCAGACCATGAAAGCCGGTATTATGGAAATTGCTGATGTAATCGTTTTGAACAAGGCGGATAGACCCGGTATAGAACAGCTCGAAACAGCGGTTAATGCCAGCCTTGAATTCATGAATGATGATGCAGCCCGACCAAGCGTTATCAGGTGTTCCGCTCAGACGGGAGAAGGAATCGATTATCTTACCTGTGCCGTAGACACCATGCTTTCGTCTGAAGTCGTCGGCCAGGATAATGCGAAACGGAGAACAACCCTTATACTGAATGGGATTATCAGGGAAAAAGGATCGGATATTGCGAAAAAGCTTATTTCGGAGAAATACGGCAGTATTACTGGAGCAATTGAAAAGGTTCTCTCCGGTGAGACGACACCTTACATGATAGGGGAGATGTTCAGCGGATTCCTTGAAGGGATACAGGAGAAGGATAATGGCAGTAAGCAGAATTGATCATATCGGAATTGCTGTTGAGAGTCTTGAGAAGACAATTCCATTCTACAGAGACGTTCTTGATCTGGAATTACTCGGTATCGAAGAAGTGCCTTCACAAAAAGTGCGGGTAGCGATGTTTGCGATAGGAAACACTCGAATAGAGCTTCTCGAACCTACATCGCCTGAAAGTCCGATTGCAAAGGCTATCGAGAAGAGAGGTCAGGGAGTACACCATATCGCCTATGCGGTTGACAGCGCCGCGGCTGAAATTGAATCATTCATAGAAAAAGGAATCAGGATGATAGACACGACTCCCAGGGCTGGAGCCGGAGGCTCGAAAATAGCCTTTGTACATCCTTCCGACAGCGGGAAAGTACTCACAGAATTATGTGAACATTCACAAACGGAAGAGGATAACTGATAATGAGTTCTCTTGAGAAAGCTGACAAACTCCGCGCTCTTCGTGAAGAAGCCTTTGCCGGTGGCGGTGAGAAAAGAATTGAGAAGCAGCACGCTCAGGGAAAGATGACAGCAAGGGAAAGAATCGATCTGTTGCTTGATCATGACAGTTTTGAGGAATTTGACATGCTTGTTACACACAGATCCACAGCATTCGGACTGGACAAGAAGAAAATTCCGGGAGACGGTGTGATTACCGGTTATGGAACTATCGACGGCAGACAGGTTTATGTCTTCTCCCACGATTTCACGGTGTTTGGAGGAAGTCTTTCAGAAACATTCGCTGAGAAGATACTTAAAATAATGGATATGGCCGCTATGAACGGAGCTCCCCTTATTGGACTGAACGATTCAGGAGGAGCCCGAATCCAGGAAGGTATTGAAAGTCTTGCTGGTTACGGGAAGATCTTTCTGAAGAACGTTCTCTATTCAGGAGTAATACCGCAGATATCCGCAATACTTGGCCCCTGCGCAGGAGGAGCTGTTTACAGTCCGGCAATTACGGATTTCACCATAATGGTAAAGGGCATAAGCTACATGTTTGTGACCGGCCCAAACGTTGTAAAGACTGTAACAGGGGAAGATGTTACCAAGGAGCAGCTTGGGGGGCCTTCAATCCACAGCAAGCGCAGCGGCGTCTGCAGTATTGCCTGTGATGACGAAGAGGAAGCTCTTCTTCTTATTCGAAAGCTGATCAGCTACCTGCCTCAGAACAACATGGAAGACCCTATCAGAGTGCTATGCACTGATCCTGTAGACAGACAGGAGATGTGGCTGGACGATTACATCCCTGCCAACCCGAACAAACCATATGAGATGCGAACACTGATTGAGGCTGTTACGGATAATGAAGAGTTCTTTGAGATCCAGAGAATGTTTGCTCCGAATATCATAACAGGATTCGCAAGAATGAACGGTCACTCTGTTGGAGTAATAGCGAATCAGCCTTCCTACCTTGCAGGGGTTCTCGATAATGATGCTTCCATAAAAGCTGCACGATTTGTAAGATTCTGCGATGCATTCAATATTCCGATAATGACTTTTGTTGATGTACCCGGTTTCATGCCCGGTACCGCACAGGAGTACGGTGGGATCATCAGAAACGGCGCAAAACTTCTCTTCGCTTATGCGGAAGCAACGGTACCAAAAATCACTGTTATTACCAGAAAAGCATACGGCGGAGCATATGACGTCATGAGTTCCAAACATATCGGCGCTGATATTAATTACGCCTGGCCAACAGCGGAAATCGCTGTTATGGGTCCTGATGGGGCTGTTGAGATCATCTTCCATCATGACATAAAAGAGGCGGATGACCCCGTTCAAAGGAAGAAAGAACTGGTTGATCAATACAGGACCAAGTTCGCCAATCCATACGACGCCGCTTCAAGAGGCTACATTGACGATGTGATAATGCCTTCCAACACAAGGTTTCGCCTGATCAAAGCTCTGGAAATGCTCTCAGGAAAAAGGCAGACCCTTCCGCCGAAAAAACATGGGAATATCCCGTTATGATAATTACAGCAACGATAATACAGATAATAGCACAGGCTCAATCGAACTCTGAAAGCATTCATGGAGGACTTGGAATTGCCCTTGTCGGCATGCTTACTGTATTTTCCGGCCTTGTCTGCCTTTCCTTTTTTCTGCCTGTTCTGGAGAAGTGGGTCGAAAATGGTTTCGGATTAAGAAAAAAGACAGAAAAAGGAGAAAATGCCGAAGGAAAATCTATCCGGCACCTTTCCCCTCATGAAATTACTGCGGTATCAGCGGCAATACATGCTCACTTCTGTTTCCTTGATCAGATTGAAAATATGAAACTTACGTGGGAGACTCACGAAAAGCCCTACTCTCCCTGGAGATTGGCCGGCAAAGCAGAACAGCTCCAGAAAACCGGATCGGTGTGGAACAGGAGCCGAGAAGATGCGTGAATATAAGATAACAATTGACGGAACAACCTATTCAGTAGACATAGGTAGAATTGTAGATGATAAAGTTGATGTTGTTCTTGACGGAAAAACTTATCAGGTCATCGTAGAAACCCCGATGCGAAGAGTATCCAAAACACCTGTCATCAAAAGAAGACATGAAGTCATGAATGTTGCTGAAGTTCCGGACAGAACTTCGGCACCAGGATCAGTTATGACAGGCGGAGAAATCCTGTCACCATTGCCTGGATTAATACTGAAACTTCTTGTCAAAGAAGGAGATAAGGTTTCCGCAGGGCAGCCTGTTGCCATCATGGAGGCCATGAAAATGGAGAATGAAATTGAATCTCCCATAACAGGAACGGTTCAGGAAATAGTTGCTTCTGAGGGAGATACTATTCTGGAGAACGCCATCATCATGAAAATCGGGAGCTGACGAATGTCCTTTTCCTCAAAGCTGATCATGTGGATTACAGGTAGTCTTCAGGGTGACGGTCAGCGACTTGACCTTCTTTCGTATCTTGATGATACGGGCTTTGGAAGAGCGGAGATCGGTAATATCGTTATGATCGCCATAGGTCTGGTGATGATCTATCTGGCTATCAAGAAAGACTACGAACCGCTGCTGCTTGTTCCCATCGGATTTGGAATTATCGCGGGTAATATCCCATACAATCCAGAACTCATGCCAATCGGCTATCAGGATGTTCTTGGAGGCCAGCACTCGGTGTTCAGTCTTTTCTATATGGGCGTAAAAAGCGGTCTCTTCCCGCCACTGATCTTTCTTGGAATCGGCGCGATGACTGATTTCAGTGCCCTTCTTTCCAATCCTAAACTGCTCCTTCTGGGAGCTGCTGCACAGATAGGAATATTCATCACCCTGCTCGGGTCTCTTCTCCTTGGTTTTAATCTGCAGGAGGCGGCATCGATTGGAATAATAGGAGGGGCAGACGGCCCGACCGCGATTTTCGTCGCGAGCCAGATGTCACCCACCTTACTCGGAGCAATAGCAATAGCCGCATATTCCTACATGGGGCTTGTGCCTGTGATACAGCCGCCAATAATGCGTCTTCTGACAACTGACGAAGAACGCAGGCGTAGAATGAAACCTGTGCGACATGTTTCAAAAACGGAAAAAATGCTGTTCCCGATCATAGCTTTCCTGATAACTTCCTTTATCGCTCCGGGGGCTATTACTCTTCTGGGAATGCTGTTCTTCGGGAATCTGTTAAAAGAGAGCGGAGTCACAGACAGACTTGCGAAAAGCGCTCAGGGTTCACTTAACAATATTGTAGTAATCCTGCTTGGGTTTGCTGTCGGAACCAGCACACAGGCGATGTACTTCCTTACATTCGATTCCTTGAAGATATTTGTGCTCGGTGCTGTCAGTTTCGCGATAGCGACCGCTGGAGGAGTGCTTTTCGCGAAGTTCATGAACCTTTTCCTGAGGGGTGACAATAAGATCAACCCGCTTATTGGTGCAGCGGGAGTGTCCGCGGTTCCGGATTCCGCAAGGGTTGTTGAGATAGAGGGTCGCAAGTATGACCCTAAAAACCATCTTCTGATGCATGCAATGGCACCAAACGTTGCTGGAGTTATCGGAAGCGCGATAGCTGCCGGTGTGCTTCTCAGCATTGTGCCGCATTAAGAGAGGAACAAGTATGCCAGGACCTAGAAGATACGATTACCTTGTAACAGGTGGAGCCGGATTCATAGGTTCACATCTTTGTGAGTTCCTGTTGTCGAAGGGAAACAGCGTTCTGGTTCTGGACGATCTGTCAACAGGAAGCCTTTCAAACCTTGACGACTGCTCAGACAATTCATCATTCAGATTCGTTATAGGGTCTGTTCTTGACGAATCTCTCACCCGCGGAATGGTACACCAGTGCAATAAAGTCATACATCTGGCAGCCGCTGTAGGTGTGGAAAACATCATACAAAGGCCGGTTGAGACGATTGAAACAAATGTGAAGGGAACAGAAAACATCTTATTGGCCGCAAGTGGAGATAGTACTCCAGTCTTCATCGCGTCCACTTCCGAAGTGTATGGGAAGAGTGAAAGCATACCTTTTCGTGAGGATGGGGACATAGTCCTCGGCGCAACCAGCAGAAGCCGGTGGAGCTACGCCTGTTCAAAAGCGATAGATGAATTCCTTGCCCTGGCCTACTGGAAGGACAAGGGGCTTCCGGTAATCATCGGAAGACTTTTCAATACGGTTGGTCCCAGGCAATCCGGAAGGTATGGAATGGTACTTCCGAGATTCATTGAGCAGGCCCTTTCAGGGAAGCCAATTACAGTTTTTGGTGATGGAGAACAGACTAGAAGCTTCAGCATGGTTTATGAAGTTGTCGATGCGATAGCCGCACTTGTTGAAAATCCTGAGGCTATCGGTAAAGTAGTCAATATCGGTTCAACGCAGGAGATATCGATTGGTGATCTTGCGAAAAAAGTAAGGGAAGTATCGGGCTCAAATTCGGAGATCAGGTTTATCTCATACGAGGAAGCATATCCTGATGACTTTGAAGATATGAGGCGAAGGGCACCGGATGTTACCCTTTTGATGTCTTTAACAGGATCTTACCCGAAAGCCGATATAGAAGAAATCATAGGAAACATCCTTAAATAGTCCCTGTCACTATTTATCAGAAACAGAGCAGTATGTATTTAAGAGTAACCGGTAGTTCAAACAATCGATTGAAAATATCAAGAAGTTTGCATTCCAGATCATACATAATGAAACACGGAGCTTTCATTATGGAAGGTTCACGGTTCGTTGCTGACTATTTATGTAATAGCGAACCGAAGTGGATCATCCTCTCTGAGGAAGCCACTTCTGCTTCCAGAGCTGTCGCTGACAATGCATCCGAAGCAGGAATTGTTATTCTGGAAATTCCTCCGAAACTCTTTTCAGAAATATCAGACACCGCTCACTCCCAGGGAATCATCGCTGTCTGTGCATTACCTGAAATCAAGGAAAACGAATTGAAGCCGGAAGGAACTTTTCTTCTGCTGGACGGAATATCCGATCCCGGGAATACAGGAACAATCATTCGATCCGCTGCTGCATTCGGGTGCAGCTGTGTGATTATGGGAGAAGGCTGCTGCTGTCCATTTACGCCAAAGGTTACCCGTGCATCAACTGGAACCAATATGAAAGTACCTGTTCTGTTTGATATCGACCTGCCGTCATTCATGCTGAAGAACTCCGATAAATGCACATTTTTCGGGGCTGAAGTTTCTGGAGGCTCTATTGAGCAGATCAGATCCTCAACCGGAAGCATCGGCATAGTAATCGGCTCGGAAGCTCATGGAATCTCAGAAGAAGTTCATGAACGACTGGATGGCACTGTCAGCATACATATGAAAGAAGGAGTGGAATCCCTAAACGCAGCGATTTCCGCCTCTATCCTCCTATATATTGCCAAGAATCAGTAATTGTATGTCGCTTTATTGGTGGGTGGCACCGTTCACTCAACGATGTAAAGCAAAGGGTAGAATTCCGGATCCTCAGGGACAGCCATGATACCGCCAGGGGATATATCAAATTTCCATTTGTAAGCATCTTCTCTGTCAGGCAGACCGGCAGTGTACAGAAAGAAGCCCCGGTTATCGAAAATGTCGAAGGTTGGCGAAAGCTCCGTTCCCCTCTGCACCCATAAATTGTCCAGACTGTCAACTCCCATGCAGCGTATCATAGGACGGTTCAGCAGTGGTTCCCAGACCATGGTCCTTTGAGCGCCCTGATAGACTCTCAACTCGATAAGTAGCTTTTCTGCTTCGATTTCGTGAGGAGATTTCGGGATTTCAGCATACGGAAGGTACAGGGTATCCGCTATTGAGCCATCAAACCGGTAGCAGTAGATAACAGGCGTATCGGTAGGGGAGGGCGCTACGTATACTCTATCCTCTCCTGCGGCGGCTGTTGCTGAAAATAGATCCATTTCAATAACATTATTGGGAGTGTCCTCCAGATTAAGTAGAAACTCCTGCTCAAAAAAGACTGTTTCAGTAGTATCAGGGATTATTCCATTCCATAGAGCTATACGCTTAGTCACATGCAGCTCTCCGGTTTCCAGAAAGTCCATCCGGTTCCGGATTCCGACAACATCTTCATTACCCACTGAAATCATGCTCATTGGAACACTTCGCCCCAGATGAGTTGAATTAATGAAATTACCTCCGGAATCGTAGACATACCAGAAAGGCTGATCTTTTACGCAGATAGTACCGTTTCCAAGGACTTCAAACAAAGATGGAAACTGCATATCTCCGGGGCCGGAGCCCGGCCTGCCGATTCGTTCTATGAATTCACCCGCCAGGGAATAGACAAATATGCAGCACTTAAGATTGTCCAGAATCAGGATTCTTCCGTCCGGTGCATAATCAAAGTCGCTTATGGTACCGAAAACGTAGTTGCTGTCGCCTATTTCGATGCCTATTGAACCCGCAATGTGCAGTGTATCAATGGGGATAATGCTTACATCTTGATCATAACATTCATCGCTGCAGGAAAGACAGAGTAATACTGATATCGTCAATAATCCTGAATACTTTAATAATTTCATCTCTCAACAATCCAACGTTATTCTGACTCTTAACTATTAATAATCCTCGGTATATCTGATGTAAATACCTGTAATACGAATTGAAAGCAACCGGTACTCCTGTTCTGACTATGGCTCTATTCAGTTGCGTGGTTGCTGTGTCCGAAGTATTGTCGCTTCAGGCAGGATTCTCGATATCAGGAGGGAGCTGAGCCATGAGAATTCCGGACAGATTCGTTATAGAGGATGGGGCTTATGCCATGGATGGCGGTTCAATAGCCCTGAATGTAAGGGATCCGGAGGGTGAAGAACATGACATAGTGCTCTGGCAGCACATGTTCACAGAGCAAATCAATCCGGACAAAATGCCGGGCCGGCTCTACTTCGACAAAATTCTCATCCCTGTCAGGGAGGAGATGGAGAGTCAGATTCTTACTGCCCTGCGGGAAGCTCGACTTGATGAGGCTATCGCAGAAAGCAAAAGATCTGAAGAAAGTTCGGAATGGAGCCCCGGCGTTATCATCGGGGATGATATCAAGGAATACAGATCGAAGATTAGCGAGAGCCCGAAGGCGGCACTGACTCATCTTGTAAGGCAGCTTATCGAATATGTCGAGTCAGCAGACTATATCGAACTTGACCGTGTGCTGAATACAGATTGACACTTCTTGCAGCGAATAGCACAGGAAGAGATATTATCAAGTATTCTATTCTGAAGCGTTCCGGATACGATATTTGTGAAGGAGGCAAATATGAAATTGTTATTTACTGGAATTATTTTTCTGTTCTTTCTGTTCGCTGGAGGATGTGGCGGTGAAGCGGAGAACGGTACGGATGTAACCATTGAGCAGACTGAAGAGCTTGTTGATCCTGAAGCCCTTGGGAACAGGATAGCGGATGTATACGAAGAAATGTATTCCGAGCTGGACGAACTGCTGACCCGTGAACTCGATCCTGAACAGCTTTGGCCTGAACTGACTGATCTCAAGGATGAGTACATAAGCCGTTTCGTGGAGATGGGCGCTATTCATGAGGGAATGACTGATCAGCAGAAAGCAGTTGTTTCAAGCACAACATCGAGCAGGTTCTACCATATTAACAGGGATGTGTTGAATTCGGTTAACGATGCAATCGTCCGCTACAGGCAGGTGGATAACGATCTCGCGAATGAGATATCTGATTTCAACATTCTCTCGCAATACACCTTTTGGGATTTACTCAGAGAGCAGGAACCGGAGGAAGCCGCCCGTCTAGGTATCCAGTAGGAAACCGAAGAAAGCCACAGTCTCAGGTTGATACGGGTTATAGGATCAGAAACGATGATATCTTCGTATCTGGTGGGATATCCTCTTCCAGTACTCCAATATTCCACCATTCACCCGGCACAAGAATAACCGAAGCGTTCAGTTCCTCGATAAAAACAAAAGGGTTACCGCTTTCACCCCAGAATACACCTTCGAACTGGTAGTTAGCCTGAAGATCTTCCAAAGTTGAAGCGGTTCCAGTTCCCCTGTCGGTTTCGAAGCGATCGGAGTATACCTTGATCCTGTAAACGGTTGCATCCTCAATGTCGAGTTCCAGTACCAGGGATTCTGAAATATCCTGCGGAAATGTAATGCTTATTGCCGGTGCATGCATGCCTTCAAGCATCAGATCCACTTCCTCTAACTCAACATCTCCGTATGCTTGTGCGATCTCCGCAATAATCTCACCACTCATTCCTACTTCAAAGAGTCCGGCACGACCGTTTCCGAGAAGGAAAATATCTTCATCGTCTGTTGCCGGTTCAGCCTGGTCGGTATCCAGTTCGGACGGAACCTCAACCTCAGATTCCTGTGCTGTATCCGAACTGTCAGCGCCGCATGACAGGGTAAGAACCGAAAGCAGGGCGATCAGTGCTGCAGCAGTGTATTTCATTAGTATCAAAATTCCTCTCTTTCCTATCCGTTATGCATTCCTCGAATAGAATAACAGTTCCTGTTACTGCTGGGTGGTCAGATCCTCCAGAGGAATATTGGTAGATTTACGATTTTTCACCTTGTTCCCGGCAGTTGCCGCGGCTATCTGCTGTCCCATCATGCTTGACATCGGATAGACAATCACAATTGAATTCTCTTCCTTGGAGATATCCAGCAGTGCCTGTATCTGCCTTAGATCCATTGAATTAGGCACTGATGCAAGGGTTTTTGCAGCTTCCGCAAGGGAAGTTGCCACAAACTTCTCGGCTTCCGCCTGTATCTTCTTGGCCTTTGCGGACCTCTCTGCTCTGGCGATAACTGCAAGCTCCTCCACCAGTGAACGGGGCGTACCCACATCGGTTATCCTCACAGCTCGAACATTAACACCGAAGTCCGATGCAGCGGAATCGATACCCCTCTTCAGGTCTTCCGCTATTCTGTCCGTTTCGCTCAGCAGAGGTCTGAGGTCGTTGCTTCCTATAGTACTCTTCAACGCTTCCATTGATGCCCATTCGGTTGTCTTCCAGTAGTTCTGAACATCGATGGCGGCTTTTTCAGGATCTTCGATCTCCAGCTCAACTGCAGCGGTAACGTCAATGGGAATATTGTCCTTTGTGAGGGTCTTGGTGGCTTTTACTTCATAGGTGGTTATGCGGATATCGAGTATACGCGCAACGGAATAAATAAATGGCGGAACAAGAAAGAAACCGGGACCCCTCGCTCCAACAGATTTTCCAAGCCGAAGAAGAACCATCCTCTGCCACTGGGGCAGGACATGAACCATCTTGGCGAAGATATTGGCAAACCAGAAGATAGCGATAGTCTTGAAGATGATCCAGAGCACCGTGAGATCGAACTCGAAATTGACAACATCAAAATCAGACCATACGAACAGCAGCCAGAGCGGTGCGAATACTACAAGACGTATCAGTGATCGCATGAAATTCTGTACAGGATTTTTTCTAAGCATAGGGACTCTCCATTTCATTATAAGGATATCTATCGTTTATACTAAAATACTGATTGGTGCAGCAAGGATTTCTCCTGATCTATAAACCAGCGCGATTTTCTCTATGGATTTATAGCTTTATACTACCTGTGCAGGGAACGACCATAATTAACAGAAGGATACAGGAATGCAATGTCCAGGCGCAGACAGTCTCTTCCTCAGGGCAAATGGTAATTTCGTCTGCTGGGACGATGCGGGAAGTGACAAAGTCCTGCAGGCATACGATCCTTTAAAAAGGATGTCCCGCATTTTCTCAGATGATGGCCCATGTTCATTGATTTCAAAGAAGCTTGCCGGAAACACTCTGCCATTTCCCGAAACCTGTCCTGGATGCTATTGCCTGTCCTCCAGGGGTTCGCCTTGCTTCAACAGCCGCATGCTCAATGTTATGCAGGTTGAGCCCTCTTCCAGATGTACACTTGAATGCAAAGCATGCGCAACGCCTGAAGAAAGAGAAAGGCTGCCGCTGCCCAGCACACTCTCACCCGCTGTATTCCAGAAAGTGCTGAAGGATTTCTCCGGGAGCGGGATCGACATCCGAACATTCGATTTTTCAGGTCATGGCGAGCCTCTGATGAATCCAGATCTCTGGCAGATAGTAAGCCTGGCCCGAAAGTACTATCCCAAAGCCTTTCTCTCCTTAATTACAAACGCTCATGGAGATTTCGAGCTGAATAATGTTTTTTCCGGTCTGGATCAGATACAGTTTTCCATAGACGGCGTGGATCAGGAGAGTTACGAAAAATACAGAGTCGGTGGAAACTTTGCGAAAGCATACAGTTACATGAAATCCTTCACCGGAGCTGCCAGATCCTCCGGATCATCCGTTCGCATGATCTGGCGATACATCCTGTTCAGCCACAACGATAATACTGACCAGCTCAGAAAAGCCTTTGAAATGGCTTCTGAAACAGGAGTTCACGAACTTCGATTCGTCTTTACTCATAAAGGCAATTGGTCCACAGATATTACATCTTCTGAGGAGCTGCGAAGTTGCCTCATCGATCTTGAAGTGCCGTCACGGAGCATTCAAATGGACTCTTTCAAATCCCTCAGAAAAAGACAGACACTGAGCCAATTACTTAAGCGTAGTCAAATCCTGCACGGTACAGCACGAAAACTATGGAGGAAAGTGAAAAGAAGTCCTTCTCTCAGCACGATAGTAACATCTGACTTCTATCAACTGTACGAACCGGAACTTAAACAAACCCTCAACCTTGGCAATAAATTGCTCCGTAAAGGGAGGCTGCGGGATGCGCAGGCGCTGTTCCTGCATGTTAATAGAATGGTTCAATTACCGGTGAGTCACAATGCAGCCTATGATCCGGAATTTGTTTACAAACATCTGGGACACTCATACAAACTGTTAAAAAACGGACTGAACAATTACAAAACCGATGCATCAATATAGAATGAAAATGCGAAAGACAGCCGGCAATTTATTGAAATCAGTTCACCTTTTGCAAGCAGGGCGATATACATACAGAAAACTGACAGGACAGTTGAAAACCCTGCAATGGCGCATTCAGCACGGAAATGAACTTGCGCCGGACGGTCTACCATACCCTCCTCCACATCTTTGTTTTCCGGTAGCCGCTAATTACGATCCGGTTCACTTTTTCTCAACCGGAAAGACAGGAGCAGCCGCAATCCTGAGCATTCTTCAGAAGAATGGAAGAAACATCGATGATTTCGAGAGAATACTCGATTTCGGATGTGGCTGCGGACGTATTGCAAGACACTGGCGGAGCTTTGAGGAGCTGAAGATGTATGGCACAGATATCAACCCGAAGCTGATAGAATGGTCCCGAAAGAACCTGACATTCGGTCAGTTCAGCACAAACGGGCTTGAGTCAGCACTGAAATACGCAGATAACAGTTTTGATTTTGTATTCGCAGTCGCGGTGTTTGGACATTTTCGTGAAGGTCTTCAGAGGCACTGGATGAAGGAACTGTGCCGTGTGCTCATGCCGGGAGGATTTCTTCTTGTAACGATAAAGGGAAAAAATCGGATAGGAGAACTCACCGATAAGGAAGCTGCGGAGTTCAGGTCAGGAAGATTCGTTGTGATTGAACCAGAAAGGTCAGGGGCGAATTACTGCCTTGCATATCATCCTGACAGCTATTTTCGAAATGTTCTTGCAGGTCAATTGGAAATTCTGTACTACGAACCATCAGGTTCGCCGGATACATCGCAGGATGTCTACCTTCTCAGGAAGTAATTGCTTTTTTCCGTTTCTTTCTCTCATCAGATGTTTTTGCCCATGTTGAGTATGTATGTATCGGGGAATCCGAAGAATCATCATTGCAGCATGTGACAAAATGTCCTGCCTGGAGGTGAGAAATCGCAGTGTGGTCAAACCAGTGTGATTTCCAGTGGGAAAGTTGAGGAGATGTATGATTCTCAGGTTGACATGGCATCAGTTCAACAGATGGTCTGCCGGAATCCAGCGGAGACGGGGTAACACGAAGCTGCGTAATCTGTTCCTGATGGGCCAGAACGGAAAAAGCGAATATGCATAGCAGCAGAAGAACGGGTTTCATGATTGTTCCTCCAGGAGTTTATTAAGTAAATACCATTACTGCCAAATAAGCTAAAACCCTTGAAAGTACATGTCAATGCTTTAGTTACAAATACCAGCCGGAGGAATGTTCAAATAATGTCAATTATTCCTGTTATTGGCCGCTCAGGAAAGGAGAGATTCCGCTTCCTGGGTTAATTCCTCCATCAGCTCCTCGACGCTTACTATCTTGTTGATCCGATATACGTTCTGGCCGCACATTGGAAAACCTTTATCGAGCTTCCCGCGAGATGAGTTCAACAACGCAAGCGCGATGCAGTAATTCGCTGCGTCTGCGTCGCATGTCAGCAGGCATTTGTAAAAGCAGGCGAATTTCTGTTTTTCACCAAGACTTTCCTGGACGAATGATGTCTTAATCACGCGTGCGGGGAGACCTACAGGTGATAGTATCAAAGCTATGTCGTCCTCGGTCGCATCCACATACGACTGCTTGTAGGCATCTGAGACATCGCATTCATGAGTAGCCACAAAACGTGTGCCCATTTGAACGCCGCTTGCCCCTATATTCAGGAACCTGACAATGTCAGCCCCTGTGTAGATACCACCCGCAGCTATAACGGGAATCTTCCGTCCTGCCTGTTGTTCATAGCGATCAGCGATTTCAATTGTATCGCGCACCAGTGTCTCGAGATTGGCAGCAGTGCCATCCACAAGATCTTCTAATTTGAAACCAAGATGGCCGCCAGCCATCGGGCCTTCCACGACCAGAGCGTCCGGGAATCGCGAATATCTCTTGGACCATGTTCTGCACACCATATCCGCAGCTCGACCTGACGAAATGATAGGAACCAGCTTCATCGGAGAATTGCCGATATATTCAGGTAAACGCAGGGGAAGCCCGGCACCTGAAAACAATACATCAACACCTTCCTCCGCAGATGTCTGCACCAGATCGCTATAATTCGTGAGCGCCACCATCACGTTTACACCCACTGGCAGACCCTTCTGCTTTACTTCCCTGATCTCGGTTGCCAGAGCCTGGCGGGATCTTTCCTCGAAGGGTATCGTCGAAGCCATATCCTCGCCAAGACCCACACTGGCAATTACACCGAGTCCGCCCATAAGAGAGACTGCAGATGCCAATGATGCCTTTGACACGGATACACCCATACCGCCTTGAATAATAGGAACTCTAATAGTCAGATCACCGATTGTAAGACTCGGTATTTTCATCTGGACCTTTCTATAAACAGCCGCACATATTGCGACAATCGTACCGTTCACACATACGCAATATCATCACAGTACCTTGAACTGCACGTGTATCTGGTGGAATAATTTTATTACCGCACAATGGTCAGTATCGGTTAATTTGCTCTGAACGCCCGAAAATACCACAAACAAAGTCGTCCATACAAGAGCAAAAAGCGGAATGACAGCCTGGGCTCATGATTAATTAAAGCAATTCCATATTCCTGAACCCAGTGGGGATCTGGTCTTCCTGCAATTTTATCATTGAAGTCTGGATGAACTCTTCCTTTGTGTCCATATCCAGTTACTTTTGTTAGAAAGTGGAAACACGCATAAGCAACTGTAAAAAGTGAAATAAGAAGAAAAAGACTTATTGATGACAGTTTTATCTGAAGAAGTAAATCCTGGAAGTCAAGCCATCAATGACATACAGTTCTGAACCGTCATGTGAAGCCGCTACAGCAATCGGGTCAGGACCGGTGGTTACGGTCGGAGCAAATATTCTGTTGTCCAGATTCAGTATTGAGATTTTATCGTCATCCTTACATACAAGGACTGCAACATTGGTTCCGGGAAGACGAATACCGTAAGTATAAACCTGTAGTGTTCTGATATTGTAAATGCTTTCACCATTCGCCAACCTTACTACTTCATAACGCGGTTCGTAGCTTGACTTACTAAATATGAAAAGGTACTCCCCGTCTGCTGATGCAAACAGAGACAGGATTGTAGTAAGCGAAGAAGGTGAATTGTTCACAGAAGAAGGAGCTTCGTTGGAGGATTACTTTTGTATGTATGTAAACAGCACCGGATCCAGATCAGCTCGTGGTATTGAGCTCTCACTTGCAACAGGAGCGAGCGAATTCTTATCCTCGGTTGTAAATTACACCTACGCGATAGTAAAAGGGAGAAACTCCAGTCCCACTGAAAACTATTCCTATGGTTGGGCCGGTTATCAAATTCCAGATGACGATACCTACTATGACTGGGATCAGCGTCATACTGTCAATATCAGCCTGGATTTCCGTGTACCAAGGGGAGAAGGCCCCAGATTGGCTGATTATTCATTTCTTGAGGGATTTGGTCTTAACCTCATCTGGCAGTATGGAAGCGGTTGCCCATATGATAATCCGGAACATGAAACGCATCCGTTTTTCCGAAATCAAAACAGATATCCTGCTGAAACAATCGCTGATCTTAAGATTAACAAACAGATCTGGATAAATGATCTGACTTTCAATTTGTACTGCAATATCCTTAACATTTTCAACGAAAAAATATCAGTACAATCATGGATGCATCCTGGTATGATGCTGATATGAACGGTGATGGTGAACCGGATCATGATCCAACAGGATACTACGGTGATCCATCGGCATGGTCAACTTCCCGTCATATTCTGTTCGGGTTGAGCCTAATCTGGTAGATGTACTGCAAAGCGAACTGTCGCCGACCAATCGGTAAAACGGTTAATGAACGATGCAGATCCTATCTGAGGATAACTACCGATGTCTGTGCTGATATACCTGCGGCTGTAACCTTTACAATGTAAAATCCCGTCCGGATTGACGATAGGGACAGTGTG
>JAUVEU010000084.1 GCA_030594645.1 Candidatus Aegiribacteria sp. | reverse complement strand
TTCAGGTTTTCTCTAGCCGCATATATAGCTGAAGTAAGGCCTGCCGGACCTCCTCCGATTATAATGACATCATAGATTTTCTCTGTTGATGACTCGCTGGCCCCTGGACTTACAGGATGACCTGTCAACCCTATTTTGAGATCTTTCATTTCGCTAGATACTCAGTTTTGACTCAGCGAGGTCGGAAAGCTGTGTTTTCAGAGAATCTGCGTCACGGTAGCCTACCATTCTGTCTACTTCCTGGCCATCATGGAAGACTATCAGAGTCGGAACACCCCTGACTCCGAACTTGGAGGATTCAGACGGGTTCTCATCAACGTTAACAGCATAGAAACTGACCTTGTCGTTCATTTCCTCCGAGAGTGTTTCAAGAACCGGTTCGATCATCTTGCATGGTCCGCACCATGGTGCTCCGAAATCTATAAGAGCAATTTTGTCTTTTACAGCTGCTGCATCCTCGATTTCATTTCCTTTGATATGTTTTACGGGCATGTTTGCTTCCTTTCAGGTTTAATTGTTACTTTTTTCACAAGCATGTTACTTTCCACTTTTTCGGGCATACCATACATGCTGATATAGTAATCAGATAAGATAGACATACAATCCTTCATTCAGCTTACCAGAACTCTGAGAGACATTCTGGCGCAGTAGTTATATCTCATCGATGCTTGTATTATAATGAACACTGATCGTGATAATTACTGTCAAATTGAATCGGATTGAGAATTCGAATGGTCTATCCTTTGATATCGGCAGAAAGGCAATTGGAATGCTGAAGAAACTGGAGACCGCAGGAAGAAAACTGCTTTCCAGAGCCGTTTTGTCACACTTTGGATCTTCCAGAGTGTATCAAAGGATACCGGAGAATGTTAATCTGAAACGAATTCTGATAATGCGATGGGACGCTATCGGGGACATGGTTGTCTGTCTTCCGTTCTTCCGTAAAATTCGTGATCTTTTTCCAGAATCTGAAATAGGAATTGTTGTTTCAAAGAGAAACAATTCTCTTCTGAAATATGAAGATGGTTTTCATACTATACTGTATGACAGCAATCCTTCAATCTATCTCAGGAGCATTATCGAGGCTATTCGATTCAGACCTGATGCTGTTGTTGATACAAGAATGCACTACGATTCCACCACTTCGTTCATCTATGGAGTTATCTCCGGCGCGGCATGGAGGCTTTCAGCATCCAACAGAGACAACAGGCTGCCATTCTCGGTGAGAGTTCCAATGCCTCCTGGAAGGCATCACTATGCCGATCTGACGAAAATACTTCTTGAAGGGCTCGGCAGGAATATCGATGAATCAGAACTTGACAGGGAGATCAGGCTTTCTTCTGAAGAGATCGGATTCGCTGACGCTTTCTGGCGTGAAGCAGGTCTTGATCTTAGAGGAAATGCCATTGGTATCAACATATCGACCCGGGATACACGGCATCTGTGGGGAGAGCCGAAGGTTAAGGAACTCTGTTCCCGATTGTATTCTTCAGGTAACATTCCGATTCTGATATCAACTCCACTCGAACATACGAAAGCTTTGCAGATAGCATCATCCTCACCGGGAACACTGGTTGCCCCGGTCTGTCCGACGATTCTCCACGCAGCTGCTCTGTTGAAGGGTTTTAGAATATTAGTCACTCCTGATACCGGTATTGTGCATGTGGCGGCATCTCAAGGAGTACCGGTCGTCGGATTGTATTGTCCTAACGAGAATCATTTACCTCTCTGGTATCCATGGAAAGTTCCATATGAAATTATTAGCGCTCCTCATAGTGTTGCGGAAATAGAAGCTGTGGATGTTCAGGAAGCAGTCGAAAAGTTACTGGAAAAAATCAGAATCGAAGGCGGATTATGCCGCGATTTCTGAAGAAACTTGAAGTCTTCGGCAGAAAGCTGATGTTTCGAATCATCGCTCCGGGAGTTTCATCTGCAAACACCATTACATCACTCCCTGATGGAGCAATCATTGATAGAGTTCTTATTATGAGACAGGACAGGATAGGGGATATGATAATGACCCTTCCTCTTCTGAGAAGACTCAGAGAGATTCATCCCGATCTTTCAATCACTGTTGTGGCTTCAGAATCGAACAGTGTCATACTGAAGTACGAAAAGGATATCAGTGTAATCATATACGATAAATCCCCCGGAAAGTTTATCAGCTCACTGCTGGCAGCCAGGGATTTCATGCCGGATGCGGTCGTAGATATGCATATGCATGACTCCACAACTTCCTTCATCTATGCGGCATTCTCAGGGGCTAAGTGGAAACTGCACGTCGACAGAGAGAACAGGCTGCCATTCAACATAAGAGTGAAGGCATCCCGGGATGGTCATATCATGGATTCTTTCTCGGATCTGCTCTCAGGACTTGGCAGAGAAATTATTACAGAAGAACTTGTTCGGGAGATTTCCCTGTCCGATATCGAAACAGATTTTGCTGACAGGTTCTGGAGGGGACTGGATGCTGAACCGGAGGCCTGCATCGGGATCAACATCTCAGCAGGCGGAGAAAACCGCTGGTGGGGAGTGGACAGGTACATGGAAGTATGCAGGGGGATCATATCTCTGGGAATAAAGCCGCTGCTTCTGTATGCTCCTGAGCATAAGGAACGGGCCTCCGCGATTGCCATGCACGAAGCGGAAACTCTCCTCTCACCCATGACACCTACAGTTCTTCATGTCGCCGCGCTGATTCAAAATGTTCGTCTTCTTGTCAGTCCGGATACTTCTGTAATACATATTGCAGCTTCGAACGGAATTCCCGTTGTCGGAATGTATCTTCCCTTTGATTCATCCCTTCCGAAATGGTACCCCTGGCGGGTATACAGTAGAATTCTTGTATCTGATGATTATAGATCCCTTGAATCCATCAGCCCCGAATCTGTCATTCGCGGTGTACGGGAAATTCTGGAAAACGGAAGAGGAATAAAGTGAGGGTTGGATTTGACGCTACGAATATTCTGGGACATGGGGGTATCAAGACCTATGCCAGAGAGCTAGTTAAAGCTCTTGCTTCAGAATACCCGGAAAGTAAATTCATTCTCTGCACAACATCCAGTATCTCAAAGAAAGAGAAACTGCTCAGACTGTTTGAAAAGAATATAAATGTTGAAGTATTCACAGGCCTTCCGCATGCAAGAATGCTTGGCGACAGGTTCAGGCGACTCTCGGGACTTCTCGGGGCTTTGTACTGGAGGAAACTGGAGCGTAATCTGGATCTGGTCCATCTGACTGATCCTTATTCTGTTGCAGGGTATCCACATAAGTTTGTTGTGACCATTCACGATTTATTCCCGCTTACTAGAGATGAATTGAGCAATTCCCGTCTTAACCGGTTCTACAAACTGGAAACACCTCATATTCTGCGTCGAGCTGAAGCTGTTATCACTCCATCACAGTACATTGCTGCTGAAATACAGAAACTGTATCCGGATCAGGCTCGAATTATTTGTGCTGTTCCTGAAGCCGCTGACAATTCATTTAAACCTTTGAAACGAGATGATTCCGTTCTGTCAGGGTACGGACTTGATGGAATCAGGTACTTCCTGTTTGTCGGTAGGGTTGATTCCAGAAAGAACCTGCAGCGACTCATAAATGCTTATTACAGGCTGGAGATTGACACTTATGATGGTGGTGGAGCACATCTGGTACTTGTTCTATCCGGGCATAATTCCTGCGAAGTTGATCTCTCTGAAAGGGAATATCTTCATGTACTCAGAGATGTGCCTCAGGATGATATCATCCAGTTCTACTCCTCTGCAGAAGCTCTGGTTTTCCCTTCGCTCGATGAGGGATTCGGGCTTCCGGTGCTTGAAGCAATGCAGTGCGGCTGTCCTGTGATTACATCGAGTTGTGCCAGTCTTCCCGAAGTAGCCGGAGATGCTGCGATTCTGGTGGATCCTTACTCTATCGAGGAAATATCATCGGCTATGAAAGAAATAATAACTTCTCCGCAGAGAAGAGAAGAGCTTCGGGAAGAAGGATTCCGGAGAGTAAAAAACTATTCCTGGGAGGAAACTGCTCAAAAGACCATGACGGTCTACAGGGGTACTCTTGAGCGGAGTTCCTGATACGTTTCAGTATAGACCAAAAATGTATTTGTGCCAGCCTGAATGATGCCACGGTCCTGCATTAGCCCAGGGAATATCAACCATTACTGCAATTCCGATCATAGTAAGAATAGCGAGCAGAATCAGTGCTCTTCCGGATCTGTGCCTGTCTATCCATTCTGCCACGAACAGGAACAGTAACGGCATGACTATAATCATCCATCTTAGTCCAGCACATATACCTCCGTAATTTCTTGTTTTTATTCCAAGAAATAGTACTGTAACTGTAAGCGGCACGCCGATCACCAGGGCTTCAGCATATCTGCAGGTTTTGCGCGTAATCGAGGTCCATATACTCCATCCTGCAAGAAAGAAAACAGGTGTCATGGATAGAAATCCATGATGTCCCAGAATGATATGGAAAAAATAAATGTACTTGGGTTCATGAAGTGCATCGATACCGACAGGGTTCTGCCAGTATGCGCCTGCGAACTGATATAGATCAGGGCGGAGGTAGATTGGCAGGAGTGAACCTGTGATTATCAGAGTGAGTATGAAATGTCCTGCAACAGGTAGAAATACTGCTGGAAGGAAGAGAATCAGCGTTCTGCGAAGATCCTTTAGAGCCAGGTATAGAGCAAAGGAAATACAGAAGAAACCGGACCAGAACTCGAATGTAGCCGCCAGCCCGGCAAGGAATCCGGAAAGGAGCCAGTGAATCGACCTGTCATCGCAGCTGTTACGAATGCGGAAAGCGAAGTAGAATGAAATGAACAGACACACCGCTGCGGGAGTATGATTGTTAAGACTCGTAGCGTATCCAAGACCGATAAAGTTAAATGTGAATACCAGGAGTCCAAGAACCACAGTTCTATCTGAATCTGTCCAGAGCAGGAGCAGCCTGTAGAAGAAATACAGGAGCAGGAGATAAGGCAGGCCTCCAATGAGAAGGCTCAGAAAGCGAATACTGGTCTGTTCATCTGTATCGAAAGTTATCCCAGTGACTTTTGAGAAGATGAAATACGCTCCGGATGAAAGTACGGACAGCATCGGTGGTTTTGAGGAGTAAGAATGCCCTTCTATCATGACCTTGTCCGAAGTATCCGAAAATCTGGAATCATCAATGATGAAAGTTCCTCTGTGTACAAGCGATTCGATCGTGGCGAAACGGCTTGAAGGATTACACTGTGAAGCCGTCTGAGAGAGGAAAATAAGTACAACCGCAGACAGCACGATACCGGCAATGAGTACTCTCCGAGGCTGCATATGGATCACGGTACGCGCCCTTCCCAACATCTGTTAAGGAACAGAAAGGTTATTTCAAATATGTCAGGTAAGAATACTGAGAGTATTTTCGTCCTGTCAATACCGCTCCAGGTTGATGAATACAATGGACGATTACAATTTACATGCACATAACCTTAGTGCCAGGAATATATGGAGTTCTCCGGGAATATTCTGACGGACCAATTAACCTGCAAGTTGAAGAAGTGTGGTACGTCCCCGTCAACTTTTAGGGATCTCACTATTAGATCGTGACATCTCCGGGCATACCGCGCAGTTGCTTGTATAGACACCTCTTGAAATTCTATCCCTGAGTGCCATGTATGCGGGGCCGTTCCATATCTCGTGGAAGCTGTTACAGGTCATATCTCCGAGCGGTTCGGAAGTATTCCAGTGCGGGCAGGGGTTTATCCTCCCGTCAGGGTCTATGTACACCCAGTTATCGAGATAGGGGCATGAACGAAGCTTCTCAGGGGAAGGGGCAGAAGGATAGTTGAAAGAAAGCCCCAGCTCGGAGGCGATTTCACCTGCCAGACTGATCTGCCTGGAAACCTCAGGTGAATCGGGATCAATCGTTTCCCCTGTCATGTTCAGTCCCGCGAATGGCACCAGTGGAACAACACCGACGGATACCGCTCCCACTTCGGACGCGAGTTTCAGGATATCCTGCAGTTCGTGTAAGTTGCTTTTCTGCAGTGTCACGCTGAAAGATAACGCCGGGAACCTCATTCCTCTTCTGTCTCTTTCTGAGACCAGTTCCTTCATATTGCCTATGATAATATCCAGGTCCGCACCGCCTCTTATCCTGGCATGAGTTGAAGGAGCAGCCCCGTCTATTGATACGAACAGTGAGGTAGGGGGAGATTCAAGAACGACACTGATATTTTCAGAAGTGAGAAGGATACCGTTCGTCACTACCTCTCTGACAGGTACATCAGCCCGGTAGAGACGGTCAAGATATATGCCGAAATCCGGATTGACAAACAGCTCCGCACCGCATGAGAGCCCGACAACAGAAGCTATCGGGAACAGCTCGGAGGCAATTCTGTCAAATAGAACAGGGTCTATATCGTGCCACTTCCGGTCAGGATCCTTATCAGCCAGCCGCATGGAACACATCGAACAGCGAAGGTTACACCTGTTCGTAGTGTCCATCCTGATTATCAGGTTTCTCCTGCCACGAAGTCTTACCCAGGGGAAACGGTATGATCTTTGCAGATACTTGCCGAGCACCCTTTTAGGATTCATTCTTAAATCTCTCCAGTATCTTCTGTTTCATTGTATTGTACAAAGGAATATTACATACATTAATTGAGCATTGTCAATTCAGAATCCTGAGCACTTCGATTGCTTGACATGAAAGGACTATTACAGTACGCTGAAATATTGTAGATTATTTTACTGAAGGGGTTAACAATGTTTATAAGATTTTGTACTCTTCTTCTTTTCTTTCTTGCAGGTACGGCTGCATCGGACTCTGCCACGATGTGGGTCTTTCCAGATGGAAGAGGCGCCATGCCTATCGAAACTGACCAGATCACCATGGAGGCAGAGAGCGTTTCCATAGTGCCCACCGGAAACATGATCTACTATGATGCTCCTGAAATGAAGGTTACCTGTGTTTTCTATCTCAGGAACCTTACCGATCAGCCTCTGGATGTATCGGTTGGTTTTCCTTTCGAATCGTTTTACGGAATGCACAATTACGGTTCAAGAACAGACTGGTATTCCGACAGAGCTATTGAGGAGATGTCCGGTAAGGAAGCCGTGGATGTTCCTGCAGATTCAATGGTTCCTGAATGGTTCATGTTCAGGGCATTTACTGACAGCGTGGAGTGCGAGGTTGTCTATGAAAAAGGTATTGCCAGCAGGGATGAAAGACTTGTATTCTGGCCGCTGATAGCCTGCTGGGAAATGCATTTCCAGCCTGGCCAGACGGTAAGGCTCGTTAACACCTACAATACCGGATGGAATTACAGATCGTATTCAGGCTATACAGCTTCCTTAACTTATATAGTGCGCTCCGGAGCTCTCTGGGCCGGCAGGATTGGCGATGCTGTCATCTCGATAACGTTGCCGGAACAATATCCCTTCTCCATGCTTTCAGATTCGTTCTGCACATGGACGGACTGGAACGGCTTTCCACAGATTGATGGAAACAGGGTCACCTGGCATTTCACGGACTGGAAACCGGTTGAGGATATTACAATTACTTCATCCGGTCATTTATGGGTGGATGAAAGGGGTTTCGAATATGGTCTGTTCGGAAATGACTACTGTCCATTCCATGAAACTGAGTTCTACTCTCGTTGGACGCCAGAAGAAGTCTATCCCGCTGCCCTGGAAGTCCTTAATCACATAGAACCCCATCTGCCCGCCGAGACGGTTGCTCGATTCCTTGAAAATGCCGTATATGATATGTCGGGTCTATGGTCGGATAAGCCCCACAGTTACCTTTCACAGACGCTCAGCGTGTATGGTGATCTGCCCTTCGATCAGGATAAACTGGAAACCGTAATGGGACTGCAGCTGCATCTTTCCGAATGCAGGGATATCATGGAGTCTGCAGGGATTGGTTTCCTGTTGCCGATGGCTGCTCTTCGAAGAGACTGGGCTGACGTGAACCTGGAGATGTACTGCAGCAGCCCCCGGGACCAGGCGGCATACCTGATCCTTCTTGAAAACATCGAAGATGCCGTTCACGGAAGGCCGATAACCGATCCCGCTATGGAATCGCTGTTCCAGCTTACCGGGTGGTTCCTCCCCGGACAGATGACACCCATGATCGATACTTTCATAGAATACTCAAACATAACAAGTTCATATGATACGACGCTTATATCAGCGGAAGAGGTTAGAAATTTCTGGATGACTGGAGGAGGGTGTAATCTGCCGCTTGTTCTGAGCAGCAACTGTGAAGACAGTGATATCCCTCAAATAATTGACCTGTCCATTGAAGCGTCATCAGAGCTTGCAGGGCAAGCCGGTAATGACTATTCAACTGATAACCTTACCGATGGAGATCCGGAAACAGCATGGATTGAAGGTGTATATGGCTTTGGACACGGTGAGGTATTAACTGTTTCAACCAACGGAAAATACATCGTCGAAGGTATTGCGGTAAGAAACGGTTACTGCAAACCTGGTGGAGTATGGCCTGAGAATGCGAGGATCAGGAGATTCCTGATCTGTATGAATGATTCCCCTCTGATGGTGGCCGAACTTGAAGACACAATAAATTTGCAGGTCATCAGGCTACAGGGTAGTCTGTCCCTTGATGTGGATGATAATCTTACATTTGAAATACTTGAGATATATCCAGGATCAATGTATCAGGATGCCGCGGTTTCCGAACTCTCACTGATCGTAGCGCAATGAAAGGCGGTTTGCATGATCGATTCCTTTGAAATGCAGAAACGGTACTTCACGTCCCAGCTGAAGCAATTCAGGACAAAATCCGAGCTTAACAGAGCCAGGATAAAGGATTGCGAGTATTATCTTGAAATGATGGAGGAAGCAGGTTCTCCCGATGAGTTCAAGAAGAGGATTCAGCAGACAGGGAACATGGTTTCAACAGCGAAGGCTGAAAGTTACGACCGGTACGATAACCGGGCTTTCATCTATGAAAAGCTTGAACAGGAGAGAAAGGCTGAAGAGGACAGGCTTCGTCTCGGATTAATCGAATCTGCTGAAACCCACAGTGAACTCAGTCAAAAACTCGAAGAATTTGAGCAGAACACAAAAATGTCATTCAACGAGAACAAGGCTGTAAACGCCCTTGGTTCAATTATAAACGCTCTATTTCATCTAAACACCGATGCTGCGGGATCAGCTGATGAAGAGAGATCGCTGATGAAATTTCAGGCGTATTGGAAACTGATGATTGAAGCAGATCCGGATGTCTCATGGGAAAAGATCATGACTTATAAACCATACAGAGACCGTATCATTTTCACTGACGAGCAGATGGCAGTGCTCGAGAAAAGATTTGTGGAGGTGAGCGATGGATCCCACAGTTAAGCAGATTCTGGATGGATTCCGCTTCTCCATCAACAACTATGTTTCCAGCCTTGGTCCCTCTAACAAAAAGCTGCTGCGCTCCGGGGAGCTTCTTGAATTCCTCGCAGCGAAGGCCGATGAGGGCGCTGACATGGCTGCAATAAGCATGGATCCCTGTTTCGCGGAAGTAGCCGCCCTCATTGGAGAACTAGCATCCGAACCTGCATTGCCCCCTGAAGAGCAGGCTTCAATGAACACTGAGGGAGATTCCGCTTCTGACGGAGCGATACCTCCCGCGAGTATCGCGGCAGCAGGTTACCACATGGCTTACGATTCCATGGACCCTGCGGCGAGGGATAAGCAGGGCAGGTTCTACAGCAGGATATTCGAGCTTGAAGAACAGGCTGAGAATGCCGTTCACTTCAATACTCTGATGGTCGAGGACGGTGTTCTTTTTGAGATGAGCAGGGAGCCGCTTATCGAAACAGCAAAGGAGACCCTGAAGCAGGCTAAAGAAGCCCATTCACCGACTGTTGATCACCAGCAGCAGCTTGCAATGAAGACCTATGCGGAGGTTGAGAGTATCGCTGAACTTGAATTCCAGGGTACGCTTATGGCGGAGCTTTCAAATGTGGAGCACGAATGGGATGCCCTTTACATCGAGGTTGTCGGTCTTCTGCCGGCCTGCGCTCAGGCAATAGAGGCGTTCGGCCCTACGGATGATAACCTGGGGAAACTCAGGAACAGTCACAGGTTCATGCCGGAATTCATGGGCATTACCTGGAATGAGGTCTTTACCGATTCCCGATATCTTCTGTTCTGGAACGAAGTCCTCTGGCCGATTGTACCCGCGGAGAAAAGGGAGAGATACAAAGTGTACAGCGCTGAAGGCTGGCGGGATCTTCTGAAAGAAAAATTCTACGATCCATATGTGAAGGATGAACCGATTCCGCAGCCCGATCCCGCGAAAGCCCGCATCAGGTTCTGGAGAAAAGTGCGCTCCGTTCCAGAAACCCTTGACCTTCTGAATGACCCTCCAAGACC
>JAUVEU010000147.1 GCA_030594645.1 Candidatus Aegiribacteria sp. | reverse complement strand
TGATCCCAACCAAGTATCCCCGATTCAGACACTTTAAAACTCCAGTATCTGGCTATAGCCGGAAGAGTAGTCTCAACACTGGTTACAAAAGATCCATCACTCATGTCGTACAGGTCGAAAACAGGTGACGCGGTTGCTCCCTTTCCTGACTTGACCCACAGCCTGCCTTCCCCGTCAAAGCCAACGATGCCTGCTGCGCTGCGCACAGAGTCCGGTACCCAGTTGGAGCTGAGCTCCGCTGATGTCGCTTCACTTCCAGGTCCGGGAATCACTGCGTACGGACGCGCCGCATCCAGTTCTTCCTGCGTTACATACGTAGTCTCCCATGGGATATCAACTGTGAAGCTTGTGTCGCCTGCGGAAGTGTATCCGACAAGAGAGTAGTCAGTTTTCGATGATACCGCGCAGACTAAACTGCCCTCCGAATTAGAGCAGAAGCTGTAACTGATACGGTCATCCGATGAGCTTGGGAAATAGTTCTCCTGGTACGTAATATCCGGCGACACTGAATCCGACCAGAGGCAGAATTCACTGCCGGTGAAGATCTCTTCGGCGTCCTCATCATAGTAATAGCTGTGTATTCGCCCTGTAATAGAACCATCAGGTCCGCAGCTGATTCGATCGGGAGCCATGAACTGGAAACCGTTCAATTCACGCAGATAGCATAGATCCGAGTCAAAGAAGACAACCTTCCCTTGTTGGATATCCGATACGGCCAATCCTCCATCAGAAAGATATGTAATTGAAAAGGGAGAGATGAATTCCCCTGGACCTTCACCATCACGTCCTGCGCTTCCCAGGAACCCGCCGTCACCGGAGTAAACAAGTACTTTTCTCCGGAGGACATCAATCAGAGCAATTCGTCCATCGGTTAGATTCACGCCATCAATAATCATTCCGAAAACATAGTTGGAATCACCAATATCAATTCCAATAGAGTCGATCTTGATCAAATCATACTCAGGTTGACTGCCGTTATCTCCGACAAGGCTTGTATCAGTACCCGATTCACCACAACAGACTAACAGAGCAAGAGCAGAAAGAAAAGCAATCCAGATCAGTTTTCCAGTTTTCATTTTCCAACCTCGTTCATAACAGCATACATCACCTGTGTATTTACATATCCGGTAACAGGCGGAGTAATTCTCTTAAAGAAGATATAGTCTCACACTGTCTTCCGGTCTGGCTGATGTCTGATATCCTTGCATCCGGGGAATCGTTATCGATATCAAGGCTGTTCCTGTCCGTGTTCTGTCTCTTAATCAGTAAAGGGATCATCCCTGCGGCATTCGCGGCATCAATATCCACATCTGCGTCGCCCACATAAACCACTTCACGCGGCACAAGCCCAGTTGCTTCAAAAGCAGGCTTGAAAATATCAGGATCGGGCTTCTTCACCCCGACCTCTCCGGAAATGACGATAGTTTCAAACAGATGATTCATTCCATATTCTGAAAGATATCTGCGTACATGAGGGGGGTGGTCGAAATTACTTACCAATCCGATTACCTTACTCTTTTTCAGCTCCTTCAATACCGGAACAGCGTCCTGATCAAGCTCAATCGATTCCTGCCATTTGCCGGCAGTCAGATCAGCAATAGCGGTAACATCCTTATCACATACTTCAATTTCAAGGGAGTTACAGAAAGACTTGATGCGTTTCTCGAAAACAGTCAGATTCTGCCCGGCAGGAGAAGGTTCAGCTTTCCCGAAAAACCTGTCGCACTTCTTTGCAAACTCTTCTTCAGACAGCGTAAGACCAAGATCAGTCACCGAGATATAGAACTGATGAAGCCAGTCTGCCCATGCTTTTTTCATATCTCCGTAAACCAAAAGTGTTCCATACAGATCGAAGAAAACCCCGCGTATTGGCTTCATGCGGTGGTTATGCAGTGTTCTTTCCTGCGCAGAAGGTCTCATTGGTTTGCTTCTCAATCAGATACGGCTGGTAGGAGAACGTTTGATTTCCACATTTCGAAGGCCGCGCGAGCGTATCTCTCGTGAGTGGCATGCCAGTTCTGTACTTCGTCAATTGTCCAGTATTGCAGCGCTAAACCTTCGTGCGACAGAGTTAATTCACCACCAGTAACTTCACACAGATAAACAATTGCGATCATCGTATGTGGCCCATTCTTAGCGTTTGCTTTGCGGGTGAATACACCGACCAGCTGATTTACTTCTATCTCTAATCCTGTTTCTTCCCTTACCTCTCTTATCACCGCTTCAGCTGGTTTCTCGTTCGGTTCCACCCACCCGCAGGGCAAGCACCATCCAGAACCATCAGACCTGTCCATCAGCAGGATTTTACCACTTGCATCGAACATGGCTGCGTCTGATCCGACCTTGGGTGTGATATATCCTGTTTCTCTCAAGAATCGTGTTCTTATAGTATCATCTGATACGTTCAGCAATTCGCCGTAAGTCCGGGTTGCCAAGCTCATAAGCCGCTCATATCGTTCACGGTCATATGCGTTTGAAGTGTAATTCAGACCATTCCTCGCAATTGTCTGAATTTCATCTAACAGGGAAAACAGGTCCATATTTAGTTTACCTCTCCGTATTCAGTCACCCATCGGCTTTCTGCAGATCGCTCTGAAATCCGTCATATGTTTACTTTCTTCATCTTCATGGAGTTCACTGTATTCAACCAGCAAGCCAGCCTGTTCAAGCTCATTTTCAAGATCGGATGAGTTCATTACCCTCCGAGTACATATCCAGCATTTATCTTCAAATCTAACTTTTTCATAAGGGTAATCCTCTTTAACTTCGCTCCATACGATACCCTGCTCATCGATTCGTCCATTGTAAGGCCATAGAGAGGGATTTTCAATACTCATTGTCTCTACAATGTAATATCCGCCTTTTTTCAGAAC
>JAUVEU010000152.1 GCA_030594645.1 Candidatus Aegiribacteria sp. | reverse complement strand
CCACATTAAAATGTGGTTCAAACGAAGCTCGGTGCCCGCTACCAAATCGAACCCGGTCTTCATGGCCGGGTTCTGTTATTCCAGGACAGGGACTGTGTTTCCCGACCCCGTTACAACCAGTCCTCCACCAGAAACTCAGGTAAATATGCATGTCTGATGCCGCCTCTCGATGGAAAATCCCTGTCCATGGAAAGAACGATCTTTTGATAATTGTCCCGGATGGATTCAAGTACTGAAAACTCTCGCTCTATCGTATCGGGCGATGAAAGATGGAAAGCGACCTGGACATAAACTGTCTCATCCCCCTTCTCAGCGATAAAATCGATCTCTCTGTTTCCGGATTCTCCAACGAAGACGGTATAATCCCTGCGCATAAGTTCCAGGCAGACGATGTTCTCTAGAAAGCCGGAGATGGCTCCATCCCTGAAACCGAATAATGCATGCCTGAACGAAAGGTCACTCAGGTATGCCTTCTCAGTGTAGGAGAGCAATTTCTTTCCCCGAATATCGAATCTTTTCAAATTGTAGACCGCATAAGCGTCAGCCAGATTTCGGATGTAGTCAATGACTGTACCGGCCGTTGTGTTCCTGCCGTGGGATCTCATGTAATCAGCGATACTCTTCCCCGAGTGTAGTGAGCCCACATTGTCCGCCAGGAACGAAAACACGGATTCCAGCAGCGGTATGCTGCGGATACTGTTCCTCATTATTACATCATTGAGGATCACGGTGTCCATGACAGAGCCGAGATACTGATAGACCACCTCTGTCGTGAGCTGCATGGAATGAATCCCCGGCATACCACCCAACCGGAGGAAGAGCCCGAATTCCTTCGGGAGAGATTCCGAGTCCTCTCCACGGAACTGCACAAATTCCGCCAGGCCAAGTGGATAGATATGCAGTTCAACGTACCTCCCGGATATAGAAGATGCAAGCTCGGAAGCGAGCATTCCGGCATTCGAACCCGAGATGTAGATGTCTATTTCACCTTCAGCGAGTAGAGATGCAACAAGCTCTTCCCATCCTCTGATATCCTGCACCTCATCAATAAGAAGGGCTGATAATTCAGTGAACTCTTTTATGTAGCGATAGAAAACATTCATATCTCTGAATCGGTGATTTTCGATCAGCTCCATGTTCAGATAGAGGGGGTTTCCGCCGCGTGCCTGGATTAGATCAGTTACTTGCTTGAGGAATACGCTCTTTCCCACACGCCTCATGCCTGTGATCACTTTTATTAACGGAGCACCGATGAAGGGTTCGATTCGTTTTAGATATATTCTTCTTTTGTAATACAAGATCTTACCTCCATATCATATTTCTTATCTTATATCAGAAGATATCAAACGTCAATACCTGCAACTGACAAGACACTGTTAGTGTCTCTCTACAAGTATCAAGTGCGTTTATTGCACTATTCCTCTTCTCTTCATCATTCTAGCTCCCTGTTTAGCAGGTAAGTATACCCAATGAGAGACGGTAACTGGAATACTGTTCGCATCGACTCCATATACCGTCCCCGCTACCAAATCAAACCCGGTCCTTTGGGCCGGGTTTTCTCTTTTTCCAGATCGGACCGCACAAATCGTGACTCAATCCGTGAACTGCCGTCACTTGCATCCTCGTTGGATAATTACTATACTTTAGTCGCAAAATGGCATTACAATTTCCGAATTAAGGGACAAAATGGAATTAGCACCTCGATTTCTTAAGCATCCTCCTGATGAAAGCTTCTTTCTCTTTGGTGCAAGAGGTACCGGTAAATCAACCTGGTGCCTTCAGGAATACGGCAATGCTGCAAGGCTTGATCTACTTGCTCCAGATGTTCTGAGAGCTTATACAGCAAAGCCGGAAAGGTTGAAGGAATACACACTGGGTCAACCTCATGGAGCCACGATAATAATCGATGAGGTCCAAAAGGCACCTGAACTGCTGTCGGTTGTTCATTCCATAATGGAGCTTAAGCGGGGGTACAAGTTCATACTCACCGGTTCCAGCTCACGAAAACTCAAGCAAAACGGTGTGGATATGCTTGCCGGACGAGCTCTTCTACGAACAATGCATCCTTTCATGGCAGGTGAACTGGGGAAGCACTTCTCACTTGAGACTGCCCTTGAGCAGGGAATGCTTCCTGTTGTATGGGATTCATCCGCGCCATCGGATGTACTGAGAAGCTACGTAGGAATCTATCTTCGGGAAGAGGTTATGATGGAAAGCCTTGTGAGAAATCTAGGTAATTTTTCCAGGTTCCTTGAAGCTGTGAGTTTTTCCCACGGGCAGGTTCTCAACATCAGTAATGTCGCAAGGGAATGCAGTGTTCAGAGAAAATCCGTTGAAGGCTATATCTCAATTCTGGAGGATTTACTCCTGGCTTCGAGGGTTCCAGTCTTCCAGAGAAGAGCAAAACGCGCTGTAACAACACATCCAAAATTCTTTTATTTCGAT